>JANYGV010000179.1 GCA_025359285.1 Burkholderiales bacterium | reverse complement strand
GCGATCTGGTTATCGCCGTTTTTCAAAAGCCCGATGAAAGATTTTGGCTACGACGTCAGCGATTATTGCGACGTCGATCCGATGTTTGGCACGTTGGCTGATTTCAAAACACTGATGGCCCGCGCTCGGCAGCTAGGCCTGAAAGTCATTATCGATCAGGTGCTTTCGCATTGCGCTGAGGTGCATCCGTGGTTCGCAGAAAGCCGCTCCAGCCGAGATAATCCGAAAGCGGATTGGTTTGTGTGGGCGGATGCGAAAGACGATGGCACGCCGCCTACTAATTGGCTATCAATTTTTGGCGGCAGCGCATGGCAGTGGGACACGCGCCGTTGTCAGTACTACATGCACAATTTTTTGGTCAGCCAGCCAGACCTAAATTTTCACAATATCGATGTGCAAAATGCGCTGCTTGATACCGTGAAATTTTGGCTTGATCTCGGCGTAGATGGCTATCGGCTGGATGCGATCAATTTCTGTGCTCACGACACACAGTTGCGCAACAATCCGGGACGCGGCGGCGCAGCGGCTGATCCGACGGCGCAAATGTCGAACCCGTATGTGTGGCAATGGCACAAGTTCGATAAAAGCCAGCCCGAAGCGCTCGAATTTTTGCGCAGGCTGCGCGCGCTGGTCGATCAATATCCCAACACCACCACGATTGGTGAAATTGGCGACGACACGGGGCTCGCGATGGTGGCGCGCTATACCGAGGGCGGCGATAAATTGCACATGGGTTATTGCTTTGATTTGTTGGCGGCGCAGCATAGTGCGCCGTACATTCGCGGCGTGATTGAAAAATTTCAATTTGCGAAAGGTGATGGCGATGGTGGCTGGCCATCATGGGCGCTGTCGAATCACGATTGTGTGCGACTCGCCACACGCTGGGGTGGTGCCCATCCCCCGGCGGCGTTACTGCGCCTAGCACCCGCGCTACAGCTTAGTTTGCGCGGCAGTTCGTGTATTTATCAGGGCGACGAATTAGGTCTGCCGGAAGCTCCAGTTGCGTTTGAAGATTTGCAGGATCCGTATGGCATTACGATGTGGCCCGAATTCAAAGGCCGCGACGGTTGCCGCACACCGATGCCGTGGAATAGCCAATTGCCCGACATTGGTTTTGCCGGAGGCGCGACTTATTTAAAACCGTGGCTGCCCATTGCAGAGAGCCATCGTGCGCTGGCAGCGGATGTGCAATACGCCGATGCGGACTCGGTATTCCATCACTATCAACACTTGCTTGCGTGGCGCAAAACGCAGCCTGCCATCATGCAGGGCGATATGTTGTTGCTACCGGAGCATCCACATATTTTGGCCTATGTTCGCCGCTACAAAGATGAGCGCATGCTGTGCGCGTTCAACATGAGTGATGTATCAACATCATTTAATTTACCCAGCGGCTATCGCGTCGCCACGGTGCTCGAGGATAGCCGCGCCACAGGTGCAACGTTAGCGAGCGCGGATGGTGTATCTGGTATATCGATTGCGTTCGAACCGTGGGGCGTGATGTTTGCGCGCCTTGCTTAATACCCCAACGCAAGCCGCCAGCCTTCTTTCTACAACACGAGAGCCACCATGTCGCGCATCGAATTTAAAAACATCAACAAGCGCTATGCGCCTGATCTGCCGCTGACGATCAACAATGCGAATTTGCAAATTGATACCGGAGAATTTTGCGTATTTGTCGGACCGTCGGGTTGCGGAAAATCAACCTTGCTGCGGATGGTGGCGGGGCTCGAAGACATCACATCCGGCGATTTGCTAATGGAAGATAAACGCGTTAACGACATCCCACCCGCCAAGCGCGGCGTGGCAATGGTGTTTCAAAGTTACGCCTTGTATCCGCACATGACGGTACGCGACAACATGGCGTTTGGCTTGAAAGTATTGGGCGCAAACAAAGCCGAGATTGAACGCAAAGTAAAAGCCGCCGCCGATATTTTGCAGCTCACCCCACTGCTTGATCGCTTGCCGAAAGCTTTGTCCGGCGGGCAGCGCCAGCGCGTCGCGATTGGCCGCGCGATCGTGAAAGAGCCGAGGGTATTTTTGTTTGATGAACCGTTATCAAATCTCGACGCTGCACTGCGCGTGCAAACGCGACTTGAGATCGCCAAGCTGCATCATGATCTCGGCTCCGCCAGCATGATTTATGTCACACACGATCAAGTAGAAGCGATGACGCTCGCGGATAAAATCGTGTTGCTGCATACCGGTGCGTTAATCGAATCGAAGGGCAGCGTAGCCCAAGTCGGCTCGCCAATGACGCTTTATCACCGCCCCGCGAGTCTCTTCGTTGCCGAATTTATCGGCTCACCCAAAATGAATTTGCTACCCGCGAAATTAGTCCGCGCCGAAGCCACCTATGCCGTGGTGGAGCTCGCCGGTCAGCAGGTCACCGCGGCAGTCGATGCACGCGGCTTGAGCGCCGGGGCGAGTGTGCAAATTGGTATTCGCCCTGAACACATCACCGTCGCCAACGTGGGCGAAGGCTGCGCACTCCCCGCCACGCTGATCCACATGGAAAGGCTGGGGGATTCTTCGCTGCTCTACGTCAGCATCGGAGCCGGTTTGCCAACGCTAAACGTTAAGGTAGAGGGTAGCGCCACCACCGCCGTCGGCGAGCCCCTCACGCTGCGTTTAATGCCCGAGCAATTGCATTTGTTTGATGCGATGGGGAAAGCCTGCGAGCGGCCGATTGTGTTGCCGAGTTAGATTGGCAATCCGTGAGTTTAAGATTTTGAAACACCCGGATCAACGGGCTTCTTGAAGATGAAATGCTTCAAAGTGCCCGCCAGTGCTGGAGTTTGTTGTTTATTTTTTTATAACGAGGCATTATTATTTTATTAACGTGCAAGCGACAATTTACGTTTAAAAAATATTTATGTCGTCAAGCAAGAGGCAAGGCATGACCCCATGTGCGTTTTTGCAAGACTTGACTCCTTGACTCAAGCAGCTACGGTAAGTTTGTTTATCATCACATTTTTCGTACAAGGGTGTGCTCGCGAAGATAAGCAACAGTGCTGGTCAGACCCAAATCAGTACTATATTGATGCGTTGTCAAAACGTCTAACCAAAAATGGAATTACCCATTCCCTTCACCCTAAGGGAAGCGTGCCTAAAGAAGAGGAAGCCAGAGTGTGTTATTTGCCACGGTTTTCGCCTGATGTAAAGAAAGAAAATCGAGAAATCGATAACTATTTTCGCGAGGTTGCTGCAGTTCTACGCGATTCATGTGAAGAGCTTGCTTATGTTGAGTGGGCTACAAAAGAGAAGCTTCCTTTTGAGGTGGTCGATACAACATCGCTTGACGGTAAACGTGCTGGACGGATGTTTAATCTTTATTCAATAACACCTGAAGATGTAGCGTTGAATCGGCAGAAATTACTTGACCATGCTCCCCGAAATAAGCGTTGTGTCAAGAAGTAATGAACTTATATGTTCAATTACTTACTCGTATTTTAAGCGACGGGGCAACGGAGTCAGGTCTTGTAATACAGCATTTCCATTTCCATTGTTATACCTCGCCCATGTCACGTCCCCTACGTCTTGAAATAGCAGGCGGTCTTTACCACGTCACTTCGCGCGGTGACCGGCGTGAAGACAGTTATCACGATGATGCCGACCGCCAAGTTTCGCTGTCGATACTTAACCAGACCTGCGAGCGTTTCAACTGGCGCATTCATGCCTGGTGTCAGATGAGCAATCACTACCACCTGATCATCGAAACCGTCGACGGCAATCTCTCAGCAGGCATGCGGCAACTGAACGGTGTTTACACCCAAACCACCAATCGCCGCCACCAGCGTGTCGGACATGTCTTTCAAGGGCGCTACAAATCGATACTGATTTAGCGCGATAGCTAGTTGTTGGAACTCTCGCGCTACGTCGTGCTGAACCCGGTGCGGGCAGCGATTAGCCGGTGGTCTTCATCATGTCACTTCGCACGGTGACCGGCCGGAAAACATTTATCACGATCATGCCGACCGCCAATCCTCGGAGCGCAGCGCTACCATCCTCGTAGGCGAGCGCCTCATATTGCGATTGATGCCCGAGCAATTGCATTTGTTTGATGCGGCGGGCAGGGCTTGTAAGCGGCCGATTGTGTTGCCGAGTTAGATGTGCGGGTTAGCTTTTCATTAATTACGACCCGCCGGAAATTCAGAAATGATGGTGTCAGACTCCAGCGTTAAAATTAGTCACGGCTGATCGCGCCAAGTTACCACCTAAAAATTATAAATTTAGTACCTTCCGCCGATTATCACGCACCTAGCCCGCCGGCCAGCAGGATGTTTAATTGACGCCGATATGATCGGTTCCTAGGGTAGAATTTGCGGATGCCACGCCGTAATTCTCCCGCTGAAATCCTCGACTTGAGTGATCTGAGCCGTCTAAACGAATTGGTTTTCGACAAGCGCTTGGGCCAGCGCGCGGCGGCAAAAAAGAATCGGCGCAATAGACACTACGAAAAGCAATTCATCCGCAATGCAATCTCCCACGGACTGCCTGGCGAATCCGAATCACTCGTTGATCTACCACCCCACGACGAGCAAGCGGACCTAACAACGAAGTGAACAAGCTGAAGTCGACTTAAAAGACACGAACGATGAACGAGGTTTTACGTCACGGTCTCAGGCGTTTACCTCGTTGGTTGTGAGAGGCTCGCTTAATTTGGGCTTCGGGTGGCATTATTGAAGCGCGGATACCCAAAGCTGCCAAGTGCGACTGACGCCACTGACGCCAGCGATGCCTGCCGACGCCGAGGTCAAGTTTCATGAATGCAACACGAACCCCTGTATTTACGGCATCCTTCAGCTCATTGTGCCGCAAGAAGCCCGCCCATCAACAAGGGTAAATTTTGTACGTGCGGGCGCTCGTGGGCAAAAAAATCCGAAGGGCAATAAAATTGGAAGCGCAACTAACGCGGCTGCGTGTGTTCAGCGCAACGTTTTATCAATCCATGTTGAGACTGTCTGGCAGATTTCGTCGCGCTCAGCTTCCTGCATGAGCATGTGCCCGCTGTTCGCGAACCAGGCGATTTCTTTTTGTTGGGTGCCCACGCCCTCAAACACGGTAGAGCCACTGATTGGGTTGACGGTTTGATCTTGCTGGCCCTGCACCACGAGTAGGGGCACGCATAGGTCGCTGAGCATCGGTTTGACAGCACGTTGTACTGCGACCAGTTGACCAACGGCGGAAAGGGGAATGCGCACTTCTGCGCGCAGGCGGTTGGTTAATTGAACATCGGAAAAATCTGCGTCAGGAATGTATTGACGAATATTGGCTTGGGTCTCGGCAGCGTTGAAATCTGCTTTTTTGAATGGATACATCCACGGCATAACGTATTTGATAATGCCGGCAAACCTCATTTGTTTTTGCATGCGCAGATGAAGCGCGGGGGCCATCGCCACGACCGCATCGCATCTGCCCTGGGCGGCCATCATTAGCGCCAATAATCCGCCCATCGAAAAGCCAACCACCACCACCCTCTGCGCGGTTTGTTTCAAAATATCGAGCTCAGATTGCACATGCTCGGCCCAGCGTTGCCACGGGATACCTTTGAGACGTTCTGGGTTTTCACCGTGGCCGGGTAACAAGATCGCGCGCACAGTGTGACCTTCCTGAGCTAAGCGTTCGGCAAGCGGCTGCAGCTCTTGTGGCGAGCCTAGAAAGCCGTGCACGAGGAGCACGCCGGTCGCACCGCCGGTGCTTATAAATGGGGCGGAAGGTCTGGGGTGCTCGTCGAGGATATTGGGCATGTGGCGGTCTTGTTTATCTTTCGAGGTTGTTTGGGGTGATGGTGCGTACAGATCTGGGGGCGGTACTCACACAACGGCTGCGTAAAATTCATCGTAAATGAGATATGCGCGCCTTTGGGGGGTGCGTGCCCGCCGTCGCAGCGGCATTGGCTGCGGGGACGGCGACGGTATCAATAGATTCGGCCGTGCCGATCGCGTTTTCACGGCCTACCGTGATGATATCGACCATCAATAATTGCAAAATGCGCGCAATCATGGAAACGTGTTCGCCGTCGTTTTCGTCGTGCTCAACGGCTAAAACGACATCACATACGCTGGCTAGTGGCGAGCGCTGATGGGTGATGCCCAGCACAAACGCACCGCGTGTTTTGGCGGCTTCAGCGATTGCGATGAGCTCGCGAATGTTGCCACCGTTGGAAATCAAAATGATGCCGTCGTCAGCTTGAATTAAAGCGGTGTACGGCGCCATCAGCGCCAAGTCGGTTACGGCTTGCGCGTCACAGCCCAAGCGCACGAAGCGCGTTTCTGCATCGCGGCACGTCACGCCTGAATGACCGATACCAAATAATCGCAAACGCTTCGCAGCACGAATCAATTCAGTGGCTTGGTGAACAGCATCGCCCTGTAATTGCTGCCGCATTTGCAACACCGCGGATGCAGTATTGTCGAGCACCTTCACGGCAAGCAGCTGTGCGCTATCGCCACGCTGCACGGTGCTGTGGCGAATAGGAATAGTGCCTGTAAGTGCGGCGGCAAGCGCACGTTTGAATTCGGGAATACCGTGATAGCCAAACGCGCGGCAAAAGCGCATTACCGTAGGATCCGAGACACCGGCTTGACGAGCGATTTCACCCGTAGGATTTTGCACAAACGCCGTTGGCGCTGCGAGCAAGTAAGTGGCTACTTGCCTGGATGCGCCGGGTAGACTTTGTAGGCGCTTGCGAATGTGTGCGAGTAAATCGTTTGATGGGCGGGTATGGAGCAGCTCGTCAAGAATCGCGCTTACGCCGAATAGGGTCGGGTTTTCAGCAGTGATGAGAAAGGTCGGGA
Organism: Burkholderiales bacterium; assembly: GCA_025359285.1. GTDB lineage: Bacteria > Pseudomonadota > Gammaproteobacteria > Burkholderiales > Usitatibacteraceae > UKL13-2. Next base: position 1,446 of record JANYGV010000179.1, on the reverse strand, counting down.
TTTCAGCTAGATATTTTTGAAACCGCCCTTTTTGCTCAAAGTGTTCACGAAACGGCGAATCTGCAATGCGCCACGCCAGTCTCGGCACAATGCCGCCGCCAATATAAACGCCACCCAGCGCGCCGTAGGTGAGCGCCACATTGCCCGCAAAGCCGCCCAGCATCGCTAAAAAAGTATCGACCGTCCGCCCGGCTAGCGGGTCGCTTTTGTTTTTAGCTGACTCCGTAATCCACGTCGCGCTCGGGCCGGGTTCAGCGGTGTTGGGTGCGCCCGGTCTCGACGGATTCTGCTGAGCGAGCGCCTGATAAATTAATGTCAATCCAGGCCCTGAAAGCATCCGTTCGGCCGAGACATGGCCGAAACGCGCCGCAGCGAAAAGATGAATTTCACGTTCTATTTCGTTTGCGGGCGCAAAGGTCACGTGTCCGCCTTCGCTGCCGAGTGCGACCCAGCGTTCGTCCATTGGCAGCAGACCCGATACGCCGAGCCCGGTACCGGGGCCGACCAAGCCTATCATGGCGCGGCTTCGCGCCTGCCCGCCGCCGACTTGCATCAGTTGCGACGCGTCAAGCGTTGGTAGCGCCATCGCCAACGCCGTGAAATCATTGACCACCAACAACGTATCGAATTCGAGTGCACTCCGTAAGGCCTCGATTGAAAATGACCAATGGTGATTCGTCATCTGCACAAAATCGCCGTCTACCGGGTTCGCGATTGCAAACGCGGCATGACGAATATTGAAATCCCCGGCTTGGGTTAAATATTCGCGAATCGCATCTTCGAATCGATCAAACGCCGACACCGGTAGGCTCCTGTGCTCGAGCCATTCGCCAGAGGGTCTTATCAACACAAAACGCGCGTTGGTGCCACCAATATCCGCCAATAACAACGCTGTCTGGCTCATGAGGTTTAAGTATTTCTAACAGAAGGGTAAATTTTATGTGCCGTATTTGCGGTCACCACAAAACATAACTCGCAACATATAGCAGTTTATTTTTGTAATTCTATTACATTTAGAAAATATTTGACACTTTTGAGCTTCGCCTACCTGGTTGCGCCACCAATAACACGCCATTAAAACGCAAAATTGTTGCAACGCAACAACGATATTCGTTGCATTCGCATAAAAACAACGTGTTGCGGGTTGAGCTTGAAGAATATTTGTAAATGAATTACATTTCGATTGCATAGCAAATTACACAAAGCCGATAAAAATTTGCCGGTACGAAAAAATAATACTTTTTTAAAACAAAAATTGCTGAGGAGAACAAAATGTCATCGCAGAATACGACCTGTTTGCAGGACTCTACCGCGCGCGTAACGCGGCTGGCACTTGCTGTCGCCGCCACACTCATCGCCGGTAATTCGATTACCGTCGCAATCGCACAAACCGCGCCGACGCCTACGGCGGCAAACGCAGACAAGAGGGCGCAGCTTGAGACCATT
>JANYGV010000152.1 GCA_025359285.1 Burkholderiales bacterium | reverse complement strand
GTACCAGCGAAATTATCAGTGGTTGGCTTCGATGGAGTTGAGCCGTCTACTTGGCTCAGCTATAACTTGACCACGCTACGACAGCCCGTGCAAATGATGGCGCAAGCCGCTGCGGATATGCTGATGGCGCTAATTGCAAAGCCGGATTCTTCGCCTGAAAAGCGCGTGTTCTCTGCCCAATTTATCGAGGGCGGCACGTCAACTCTGGGCTAAATTTAACCTCGATTTCTATTCACTGGAAACACCTCATGAGCTCAACCGCAGATCGCATCTTGACCACACACGTTGGCAGCTTGCCACGCACGCAAAAAGTTACTGATTTAATTTTCGCGCAGGAAAATGGCGATAAATATGATGCGCAGGAATACGACCGTGTGATTGCGGCTGCGGTGCATGATGTCGTCGCTCGGCAGGTAAAAGTGGGCGTGGATTTGGTAAGCGATGGCGAGCAATCAAAAATCAGCTACGCCACTTACATTAAAGATCGGATCACGGGCTTCGAAGGTGACAGCCCGCGCCGCACGCCGCAAGATCTGGAAGCGTTCCCTTCGTTCATGAAACGCCTCGCCGCTGCTGGCGGCACGCCAACCTATCGGCGACCACGCTGTACCGGCCCGATTGCTGTAAAAAATCACGCCCCGCTGAAGGCGGATATTGCCAATCTGCACGCCGCCATCAAGGCCACGCCGCCCATGGGAGCATTCATGAATGCCGCCTCGCCTGGCGTGATCGCGCTGTTCCAGCCCAACGATTTTTATCCCACGCAAACCGCGTATTTGGAAGCGCTGGCCGAAGCCATGCGGCCCGAATACGAGGCCATTGTGGCGGCCGGCTTTATATTGCAACTTGATTCGCCTGATTTGGGCTTGGGCCGTCACATGATGTTCAAGGACAAGCCAGAAGAAGAATATATTCGGGTCGCCATTCAGCATGTCGAGATCATGAACGAGGCACTCAAAAACATTCCTGCCGACCGCGTGCGCATGCATGTGTGCTGGGGCAATTACGAAGGCCCGCACCATTGCGATGTGCCGATGAGCGTGGTGCTGCCGATAGCCCTTCGCGCCAAGCCGCAAGCGCTGTTGTTCGAATCATGCAATCCGCGTCATCAGCACGAATGGACGGTGTTTCGAGATGCAAAAATTCCCGACGAAAAAATTCTGGTTCCCGGTATGCTGGATTCGGTTTCAAATTTTATCGAGCACCCACTTTTGGTTGCAGAGCGGATTGAGCGCTTCGCCAATATCGTTGGCCGTGATCGCGTAATCGCGGGAACTGATTGCGGGTTTTCCACGTTCGCGGGTTTTGGCAATGTTGATCCTGAAATCGTTTACGCCAAGCTCGGTGCGCTGGCTGAAGGCGCGGCGATTGCATCAGATCGGTTATGGGGTCGGAGTAAAAACTGATGTCAACCGATTCACGAATTGATAATTTCCGCGCCCGCCTGCTCGCTCGCGAGCCGATGATGGGCACGTTCCTCAAAACGCCCTCGCCGATTGTTTGCGAAGTGCTTGGTTTGTCGCCACTCGCCTGCGTTTGCATCGACGCCGAACACGCGCCATTTGGTCGTATGGAAATCGATGGCTGCATCGCGGCGCTACGCGCCGGTGATATGCCGTCGCTGGTGCGCGTGCAAACGGGCACGGCGGGCGAAATTCTCACGGTACTGGATGCGGGGGCAACTGGCCTGGTCTTGCCACATATCGTCTCTGGCACACAAGCCGCAGAAGCGGTGCGCAAAGCACAGTACGGGACTGGCGGGCGCGGCTACGCGGGCTCTAGTCGTGCGGCGCGCTACACCACCAAGCCGATGGCAGATCATTTGCGCGATAGCGCCGCGTCGACTATTGTTGTCGCGCAAATTGAAGACGCTGAGGCGCTCAATCACTTGGACGACATCGCAACAGTCGAAGGCATTGATTGCCTATTTGTGGGACGCATTGATTTAACGATATCACTCGGGGCTAAAAACCCCACAGATACCATCGTGATTGACGCGGTAAATAAAATTTGCGAAGTCGGCGTGCGCCACGGAAAAACGATCGGTATGTTCATTCCGCCAACAGAAGATTGCGCAACGTGGCAAGCCAAAGGTGCGTCATTTTTTATGCTGGCCTCGGATCATGGATTTTTGCTGGATGGTGCGCGGGCATTAGCGAAAAAAATCGGTTCTTAAAATTAAAACACAAGCACTGGCGCGGCTTAACAAGCGTTTTATCCTCAAACGGCACGCGGATATTAGTGTTTTAATTTATGTCAGTTCACGTGGCCAGCACTTGCATCCACAACGCGACATCATCAATCAACACCCATTCGCGCAGCACGCGCCCATTAAAAAATTCCGCATGGTTGATACCCATTATTTCGATGGGTTTGCCGGTAGGATGTCCATATTGGCTTTCGCCGGTATGCAGCGCAGTTGCGCGCCAGCG
>JANYGV010000143.1 GCA_025359285.1 Burkholderiales bacterium | reverse complement strand
GATTCGGCGCGTTCGCCGCGCAATTTCAATTTTTCGCTGCGGGTGAACTCCTGCATAAAACCGATTTTGCGCATGGTCATGAAGTCGCGCGTGAGATTAAACCGATCCGATGTGTCCACTGGCAGATTGTCCACGCCGAGGATGAGTTTCGGATCGGCCTGCTGGTCGGCGCTGATCGCCGATTGCTGCATCGCGCGTAGCGCCGCGGATTGCGCATTGAGCTGCGGTGCATCGCTGGCGGCAAGTCGTTGCGCCTGCGTTAGCGAGAGCGATGCCGCCTGCGCTGGCAATAAATGCACAACCGAAATTGCGCCCGCTAATAAAACAAGAAAAGTAAAACGCATAGCACCTCCAAACAAAATTACCCGATACAAAAATGACCCAACATAAACAGCCGGACTCAAAAGAGTCAGGCGATTAACGAAGGCGGGAAATTAAATGCGGAAGCAGCAGTGTTGGATCGAGGAGGCCGGAGACGTGGCGTGGTGTAGCGAGGGTGTTGAAACGTGGGTCGCGAGCGCGAGTAACGTTAATGTTGGTGGTTCAAACAACGCCACAATGCGCGACGAGGCAACCGTAAGTGGTGCCAAATCGAGCGGCGTATCGGATACGTTTTGCTGTTCGTTTTTGCAATGGTGCTGGCACAGGCCCAGCTGTGACATGTCCATGTTCATATCCATATCGTCGCAATCAATTGCGGTTGCGGGCGCTGGCTCTGTGCGGGGCGGGATGTTTTCCGCTATTGCGTCACTCTCCATTGCCGCAAACTGCATCGGACACGCGTAGGCCGATACCGCGAGCTGCGTGAACAGCAGGGCGGTGATGGCGAAAGCGCTAATGAGTTTTTGAATTACGCGTGGCATGAGGTTTATGTCGGGTTGCAAGCGAAACGATCAACGCAGTGATCTTGGAACAACGTCAACACAGTATGCGCGCTGGTTATTTTTTGCGGATCGATATTAAGCTGAATCAAGTACACAGACAGCGGCGAATTAAATTAGTTTTAGAAATGACGTCACGGCGCGCGGCCAAATCCATAAAAAGTTTATTCAGGTCATGCGGACGATCATTTATACGACGCGGACTACGGCTTAAGGCGCTGAATTGTACGGGTGAGCGTTGGTCCGCCGTTGTAGGTGTAAATGATTTTGCCGGCTTCGCTAGGCTCGTAAGTGGTGAAGTCCAAGCTGGCGGTGCCGACGACGGCGTTTGTGTTGGGACCAGGCGGCGGACTGGTTGAGCCAGGTAGGCGGCTCGCTTGGAGCAGATCAGCGTCGAAGGTCGCGTAGCCTGTCTTGAATTTAGGCTGGAATACATTCCACATTGGTTTGCCATCGGCGGCAAAGGTAAACCACGCGGCCAACACATTGTCGTTGTTGTCTTGCCAAATAAACAAACCCCAGCCCGGATCGCTCGGATCCCACCATAGGCCGTTGTAGTCGAGACGGACGAAAGGGGCGGTCTTAAAGCGTCGTCCGTCTGTGACGGTGAACGGCGCGTTATTTACGTCGATTGTGTCACCCGGAATATCGTTTGGGTCGGATAGGATTGAAATGGTGTAATCGCCCGGTGGCAATTTACCCAAATCCGCAAGTTGCACGGTGCCCGGAGCGCATGTAGGCACCAACCCGCTTCTCCTGACACCCAATTTCACGGTGATTTTGTTTTGCTCCATACTGATCTGATACGGGTTGGTTATATACGGAGTCTGGCCTGCGCATGTACGTTCGCTCAATCCCACAATGATGTGGTCAAACGATGTTGGGTTTTTAGGTGAGATAGGTGCTGCAATCGGAAAGGGTGATTGGGCGTTCACAGCCACCGATAGTGAGCCGAAAAATGCAACCGCTGGCAGGCAGAAAAAAAGCAAACTGCCGACTAAATTCCTGACTTGCTTAACCATTGACAGCTCCTTCAAATATCATTGTGACATCGATCAATAAGGCGGGGCACTACCGCTTAAAGTTACGGCTTAAAACGAACGATACTTCGCGTGATTTCAGTGCCAGCGTACCGATAAATAATCTGTCCCGAGCTTAAAGAAGTGGGCCCGGGTGAGAAGTCTAGTCGTGCTTTGCCTACAACAGTATTGGTTCCTGCTGTCGCGGGTGGACTGGTCGTGCCGGGCAAACGTTGGAATTGCAGCAAGTCTGCGTCGAAGGTTTTGTAATAGGTCTGCCACTTTGGCTGAAACACATTCCACATGGGCTTGCCATCGCTACTGAAGGTAAACCATGCCGCCAAGAGGTTATCGTTCTTATCTTGCCATATGAATAAACCCCATCCCGGATCGTTGGGATCCCACCACAGGCCAGAATTATCCAGT
>JANYGV010000094.1 GCA_025359285.1 Burkholderiales bacterium | reverse complement strand
TATCGGCAGCACGATATTGATACTGTGCACGCAGACGATATGCATCGACCGGAGATTTCACCCGAACCACAATCGCTGGCACTCCCTTGACATCGTCGTTCGTCCACGGCGGGCCGAGTACTTCAGTGGTTTCGTGATGGTGTTCGCGATGTGCTTCTGCCTGGCCTCCGTTTGATGTTGCCGATAATGCGCCGGTGTGGATTCCCCATACGGCTTCGATCGGCACCAGTATTGCGTGATCCCACGCGGTGCCGGTTTTGGGTAGGCGACCCACCACGTTAAATTTAAAACTGTGTTTGTGTTCATCGATCAATTGATCGGCTGCGCTGCCATGCATCGGCTGAAACGCGGCGCCGACCGCCAGCTTTACCGCCGCGCCGATAACCGCTTCGCCGCGAGTCGCGAATACGCGTCCTTCAACCAAGCGGATACGCGACCCATCGGTCACAAAATCTTTGCTGGTGCCGACGACTGGATATTGATCGACCGAATCGCCCAGCGCAATCGGCGCGGCGTACTCAACACCTTGGTCGCGTTGCAGACGGGACAACACATCATCAGCCAATAACGGAATGGCTGCGCTCTGCAGGTAAACCGTGGTCAACACAAGCTGCGCTGAACTTCCCGGCGCGCCAATGACGATATCGAATCGATTTGCTGCGCGCGCGCTGGCTTCGCGCAGGGCCCGCTCACTGGCGCTGACCGCGATACCGAACGCAACGGCCACCGCAATTAGCAGCACAATGATGACCACCCCAAAAATATGTCGGCGTAATTCTGAAATCGCTAGCGGTACGGGGTTGGGAAGTGTGTTTATCATCGCCGGGTAATCTTGCCATTTGCCATATCGTAAATAGCATCGAATGCAGATGCGATGCCGCGATCATGCGTGGCCACGATCAAGGTGCTGCGCTGCTCTCGACACAGTTCACGCAGCATCGTAGAGACTGTCTCGGCGGTGTTGGCATCGAGGCTGGCGGTGGGCTCGTCGGCTAGCACCACACTCGGCGACATCAGCAGTGCGCGCGCCACCGCGACGCGCTGCTGCTCGCCGCGCGACAGTACGGCGATATCCGCAATTGCGCGCACGCCCACCCGCCCGAGCAGCATTTGTGCGCGTTCGCGTAACGCCGCAGTCGGAGCGAACGCGACAAAGCGAGTCGGCAGCAGCACGTTCTCCAGCGCCGATAAGCGGGGGAACAAATGAAATTGCTGGAAGACAAGGCCGAGTGAGGCGCGGCGCCACGAATCTTGTTGTTGCGCGCTCAGCGTTGTTAACTCAATGTGGCCCCAGCGAATGCTCCCGGACTTTGGTTTTTCAATGCCTGCCAGCAGGTTTAACAGCGACGTTTTGCCGCAACCGGATGGGCCGCAAAGTGCCACTTGTGCACCGCTTTCCAAATACCAGCTCGCACGATCCAGCAGATTGGTAAATCCAGCGTGGGGCTGCCCGATATCAACCGACTGTGTGCGCTCATTTCGGTATTGAAGCAGCACATCCTGCAGGGCGAGTGTCGCCGAACCCTGATGCACCATCAGCGTAGCTTTTGGAGTTCTGCATCGACGATGCGGACGTGGCTGACAAAACCAGTGTCACGATCAATCTTTGAGCCAAGTTCAAGCCGTCCAGTAACAGCCATCGGTGTCGCGCTGTGAGGTTGTTGCCCTGTTTGGCGGGGGTAGACAACCATGATGTCCACCGGCCAGTCGGCATCTGTGCTGCAAAACGGGCACACCGAGGCAGGTGCGCGCATCAACACAAAAAAAGCTGCTTCTGCTTTGAGGGGTGGCGCCACATAGCCGAGCACGCGAATTGATTTTCCGGCGAGTGATTTTGCCTTTGGCGACAGCTCCAGCCCTAGCACACCGTATTTGGAATACAACTCATCGAAACGCAATTCGGTCGCGGAGTTTTCTTTTGGATCGTTCAGCCCACGATTTTGTGCGTAGCTTAATCTAGGAAAACTCAATACGCACAACATGAATATTCCCACCGTGAATGCCGCGATGACGCCCTTCATAAATATATTGGAGTCAACGCCTGCGGGAACAAATTTAGCGATAGTTAGAGGATGACTCACATTCAATTTGTGGTCGCGGGGACACGCACTTTAGGTCCTTCTGTGGTGGCCTTCACCGCAGGTTTTACGGCGGTTTTTAATGCGGTGCTTGTCTTGCCATTGGCTTGACCGAATCCCAATCCCAGGCTAGTCACCATCGCGCGGAAAACCTCAGTGTTGTCGATGAAGCCTTTAAATTGTTCCGAGCCAGGGCCGATTGCGGTCAGCACGCCGTCGTCCGCTGTATGGGTACCTTGATCTGCCGCGCGCAATCCCACACCGGGCAAATTACCGGTGCGCAGAATTGCGCCAGGCACATCTTTATACGCAGGATTCGCGACAATATTGCCCTTTTCGTCTTTCACCGCCGGAACGAAGGGCCCGTCCAGTTTGGGTTTGAAAGTTTCATAGTAGTCAGGCGTATTGCCGTAAAACATCGCCAGTCGCTTGCTCACATCGACTGACGGCGGATAGCCATTGGCGTCTGCTGGCGGATAATTAGGGTAGCCTGCCTGCTCATAAACGCCCACTTTATCGCGCATATCCGTTCCGGGCTTGCTATCGTCAATCGTGCCGACAATGGATAAACCATGCGTGTGATCGGGGGTCACGATGAC
>JANYGV010000062.1 GCA_025359285.1 Burkholderiales bacterium | reverse complement strand
CGTAAAAACAGTGCGGCCTTTTTTACTCCACAAGAGATAGAGAATGTAGCCGCTGATGATTGTGCCGATCGGAAACGCGAGCAAACCGACGACGCTTATGACCGTGCCGGCTAGGCGAGACCAGCGTCGGAAATGGCGAAGAGCGTATCCGGCAAAGCCCTGCAAACCGCCAAAGCACAACATTGCCAGTATTGACAAAAAGGATGGATCGCTGATTTCGTTTGCGTTCTGTGTCCATCGCAAAACGACGGCAAAGCCACCGAATAACGTTATCACGCAGCCAAGAATATAAAGAGTGCCAACGGCCTTGATCGACGCCTCGGTGTTTAGGTGCTCTTGGCGGATTTTTTCTACTTCCGCGCCGTGTTCAAATTGTTCGATCTCCGCTTTGGGCGCGGCGTATGGGTTCAGGTTTTCAGACATAGACGGCGCTAACTTTCTGTAAATCTATTCTTGGATCGATGGATTACTTGCGCCAAGAAAATGGGGTCTCGCCGATCAAAGCGTTTCATCCTTCTCAGCCGTCAACCCATACGGTTTCACCAGTTCCCACACGTGCTTGGGGATCATCGATTTCATGCGTCGTGGCTGCTCGCGCCGCAGATGAACAATCGTCTCGACTGCTTTCATTTCGACCCGCGCGCGCGCGAATTCGAGGCCACGTGGGCCGATGCGTGGCATCAGCCAACCCACGACGACACGCGCCCAATCAGGCATGCGGCGCAGTGGCAATCCACCGGCGGCAAGCTTCACGTTTTTTAAATATCCGCTGACGGGACCAAAGCGCTTTCCTTTGCTGCCGGGCGCACTAGTGCGGATTTCATCGCCAAGCAGGTTCAATAATTCCGCGCCGCGATTATTGCGCACCAATAACCATTGCTCGCCCTGTCCGCCCATGTAGCCCACGGTGATGTCGGCGAGCACATTGGTGTAATCAACACAGGTGCGGCAAGTGAGGGGAAAAAAATCATTCGGCAGCGTGGAAAGCGGCAATTGCAAAAACGGAATTTCTTTTTTGCGGCCATCGGTGAAGCGCAGCTCGACATGATAATCGGCGCGGAATTCGAGGTAGGTGATGGTAGCCGGATCTTCAGATAACAAACTCAAAAATTTATGAAAATTCTCCGTCGTGGTGTTGTCTGAACAAGGTGTGCCGATGACGTAAAGTTGTTCAAAACCCAATTCTTTTTCCAGCGCGCGCAACGCATACACCTGGCACGGAATGCCGATCACGGCGAGGCGTTTATAACCGGCTTCGCGTGCGGGCTCAAGCAGTGCGAGTAACGGCGCATAACCCATGCGCATACCTCGACATTGCGCCATGTCGGCGGCTCTGGTGACCAACACCGGCATCGGTCGCCATTTATCGCTGGGGTCGGGTGCCATGGCAAGCACCGCATCCACCGCGCCCGTTTCCAGCAATCGTTCAGCGATGCGTGTGGTGATACCAGTCCATTGCGCACCTTCGCGTGGATGCGTGAGTGCCGCGCGCAACATTTGTTGATGCGGGCCAAAAAAAAGTTCGTCGGGTTTATTTTCGTCGCGTGCGCGGCCGTGGACTTGGGTTTCGAGCGCTGCGTAATCCGGCTTAATAAATTGGCATGCCTGACCGCAACGTTTTGGTTCACTGGAACGCGAAATGCCGCAGTCGGTGCATAGATCGCGCGGCTCTGCCGCAGAAACTTTCGGTGCCCAGACGGGCGCTTTCATTACTGGGGTTAAAGGTTGCGTGCTCAAAATATCATTCTCGCAAATGGCAGATGAAAATATTAAACCCCATTACTGGAGCGGTTTTTCAGACAAGTTTGTCTCAATCACCGCGCCAGTGCTTGTTTTAGCTATTTATCAGCTTGACGAATCAGCGTGCGACTCATCATCAAAACCGCTTCCAAAACCTGGCAAAGTAAGACGCGCCATTCAAACCAAACTGCACGCTGTCGTAAATAAATCCGTTGTCTGTTTCATCAGGATTTTGCCTCGTGGGTTTCACGTTAAAAATATTATTACCGCCAATGGTGATTTTGGTATTTTTGTCGAAGCTGTACGTCACGCTTAAATCCGCTGATGTTTTTGGCGCATAACGCGCGTTCGGAATACCGTCCGGGCCGGCGCTGCCGGTGAATGTGCCCAAAGTTTGTGCACCAAAGTGAATGATTTTTAAGTCGGTCGAAACCGGGCCGGTGGCATATTCAAAGCCCAGCGTCGCCTTGCTGCGTGGGCCGCCTTGCTCGATAAACAAACGCTCACGTTCAGACAACAACACATCCTCAAAGCCGCGCAGCGATGGTGGTGCTTTAATGCTTGTGACATCGGTCTTGCTGTAATTGAATGCGAGGAAAGTCGAAAGTTTGCCGGGGCCGATATCGGCTTTGTTCGATACCGTCAAATCAACACCCTGCGTTTTTGTATTCACCGAGTTCACGAAAAACTGCGCCTGACCCACGCCCAATGCGGTCAACGCGGCGCCCAATGCCGGATAGTTGTCGGCATCAAATCGGCCTGACAACACGATGCGATCATCGATATTGATGCGATACAAATCTGCTGTAATTGCCGTGGATGAGGCAGGATTCCAGGTGAAACCCAAGGTGTAGTTTTTGGACTTTTCTTCTTTCAGCTTCGGGATACCGGCAGCATTTGCAATCGCGCCGCCGTTTGGTGCGAGCACCACATCCTGTGGTTTGCCGCTAATAAAATCGGTGAACGTGGATGAAAAATAAACCTGCTGTAACGATGGTGCGCGAAAGCCTGAGCTGGCAGATGAGCGCAATAAGAATTGCTCGTTGATTTTGTACGAACCGGCGAGTTTGGCCGTCACGGTGGAACCAAAGTCGCTGAATTTTTCTGCGCGCAGTGCTGTTTGAATTTTAAACGCGGGAGTGATGTCGGTTTCCACATCCACATAGCCCGCAATGCTGTTGCGGCTGCGATCCGTGGCATCGCCCGGCTGAAATCCTGGAAAGCCTTGACTGCCTGCGTTGCCGCCATCGCCCACACCGTCGGCGTCAATGTAGGAGCCGCGCTCACCAGCGAAAATTTTGTAATTCTCGCGGCGGTATTCTGCGCCGAATGCGATATTCAACCCGTTGGCGATGCCCGGAAAGAAGCGGTTCATATCGAAATTGGTAGTGAGCTGGCCGAATGAGAATCCACCCGCATCGAATTTGCTGGCGCTTATGCCGCGACCGCCCGCGAGCAAATCACGATTGGCAATCGAGGCATTGATGGTGTTGCTAATGTTGTATTCGAGCTTGTTATAGCCGTAGGTTTGCGAGAGATCGGCATTCCAATCGCCGAGCTGTCCACGATGGCCGACGGTGAGGTAGCGATCCGTAATATCGCCATTGATAAACGGGACAAAACCATTTGGATATTGCGCGGCGGAATTGCGTGAAGGAATATCGTCCGAGCCCACGCCGCCGCGCGCGAACGCGGCTGACGAGGCATCACGGGTCTGCGTGCCGAGCGTGAAATAAAATTTGCCGACGTTGCTGCTCGGTACTTCACCATTCAAATACACAGTGGCATTTTTCGCTTTGGTGTCGCCAATAATGCGCGGGTTGCCGGCTTCGGCGCGGTTGGATCTTCCACGGTCTAGATATTCCGCCGTGACACCTACCACACCTTTTTCACCGATCTGAAATCCGCAATAACCGGAAGCCAGATAATTTTTACCATCCCCGGCAGAGTATTGGCTATAACCTGCTACCGCTTCGCAACCCAAGCGTTTTTTCAGGCCAATATCAATCACGCCCGCGATCGCATCCGAGCCGTATTGTGCGGCGGCACCGTCGCGCAACACTTGCACATTTTCAATCGCCATCAGCGGAATCGCGTTCATGTCCGTGCCGGTATTGCCGCGATTACGTGCGCCGAATAAATTCACAAGGGCCGTGGTGTGACGGCGCTTGCCGTTAACCAGTACCAATGTTTGATCTGAACCCAAGCCGCGGAGTGCCGCCGAATCCACCAAGTCCGCGCCATCCGCGCCGGTTTGGCGGGTGGAGTTAAATGAGGGGGAGATGTATTGCAAGGTTTGGCCCAAATCAAACTGGCCGCCTTGTTCGCTGACTTTGGCCAGCGGAATAAAATCGACCGGCACGGTGGTGTCGGTAGCCGATGCATTCGCACGGCGTGAACCAACCACATTGACGGTATCGAGAACGGCGGGTTCTTCTTTCTTTTTAGCCGGCTCGGTTACCGTTGCGGGCGGCGTCTGCGCGTTTG
>JANYGV010000010.1 GCA_025359285.1 Burkholderiales bacterium | reverse complement strand
CGCCATCCTCGACTGTATCGAGCGCGGCGGGCAATGCATCCAGCATGGAAACGCCTGCCTCCAACATCAGCGCTAGGCTCTCAAAAAAATCACGAAGATTGCGGCGTATGAATATCGGCCCGTACAAAGGCAAGCTTTGGTACCACGATTTACCGGTTGGACAACCATCGCCGCTCGCCAACACCCGAAAACCATAAATCACCGCAACCACCAGCATGAGCGGTGACACCACCTTCCACACGTATCCCGCGAGGCTCAACGTGCCGCTGACCAGCGCGGGAATCGGCTGTATAAAAAGCGCCGCTAAAAACATGAAGGCAGGCAACATCAGCCGCGATTTCATGGTCGATAATTGCAGCGCATGATCGGTATAGTAATCCGCAAGACGCCGATACATATTTGCGGGGCTGCCCGCATTCATCGCCGCTCGAATCAAGCGCGATTCCAATTTCGTAAACAGACCACTCTTCTCGCCAGCCAATGCGAATTCGATACCCTTCCTCAACAGCCCACGCGTTGCTTCAAGCCGCGACTGCGCCGGTGACGGCAAATTCAACACCGCGAAGGCCCGATCAAACGGCAGCCCAGCCGTTTCCATTTGCGCGAGTTGGCCGAAGAGAGCGGCGCGAGTGCGGAAGGGAAGAGGCTGGTGCGTTTTTAAGTGAATTGGCATTACGCTAAAAAATTATGGAAGCAATCTTCGCAACATATTATTTTGTATTGCGTCGCGGAAAATAGTGCAAATTTCTTTCGCAAGCGGCGTCAAAACCCCGACGATATTTATGTGGCGCTCAATTGCGTGTGCTCAATCTACAAACTTAGTCTCGATGCGCTCAAACTCTATAACCCATTCAAGGCCCGACTTAGCGTCCGCAATTAGCGTTCACATTTAGCATTCGCATTTAGCCTCCCTAATTAGCCACCATAAGGCACCCAGACATTTTTCACCTGCGTCGCCTCGCGTAAAACATCCTCCATTAGCGGTAGCGTACCCGATGCAGGCAATATCCATGTGCGCTTCATATTATTGGCGCTGGCTCGTTGCACAGCAGTTTGAGCGTCATGCGGGCCGGCAAACCACATCGCGTCAACATCGTCATGCTCGGCTAATGTTTTCGCCAATTCATTGCGTTCACCGGTCACGATATTAATCGTGCCGTGCGGGACATCAGAGGTTTCGATGACTTGATAAAAATCGGTCACGCTCATCGGATGCGCGGGCGAGGGAGTGACGACTAGCGCATTGCCCATGGCAAATGCAGTGCCCGCAAGCGTGCAGAACGCGAGCAGCGGATGGTCATCCGGCAGCATGATTGCCATCACGCCAATCGGTTCGGGCATGGCGAGGGTGACGTTACGAATTGGCGTTTGATGAATCGCGCCGTCATATTTATCGGCCCATGCGGCGGCGGTAAAAAGTGCGCTGATGCTGGCGTCTACCTCTGATTTTGCGGCGACGCTGCTTGCACCCGTTTGCTCACTGATTCGGGTTGCAAATTCATAAGCGCGCGCCGCAAGATTTTCGGCCATGAAATAAATAATCTGCGCACGATTGTGGCCAGTGGCTTTTTGCCAGCCGCCAGCAGCGGCGCGCGCGGCCTCGACAGCGTTGCGAATATCTTTGCGATTGCCGCGCCCGACTTCACCCATGCGTTGTTTGTTTTGGCTGTAGATAGTGATCGAAAACCCGCCGTCAGGTCGTGCTTGTTTGCCACCGATAAACATTTTTGCAGTGCGGTCGATAGCGGAAACCAAATTTGAAACACTAGCATTGACGGGGGTTTTCAAGGCTTTTTGGCTGGAGACCGCCGTTGGTAGGCGCACTTCCGATTTACGTTTCACATATTCGTAAAGGCCTTCTTTGCCGCCCTCGCGACCAAAACCCGATTCGCGGTAGCCGCCAAAACCAGCGGCGGCATCAAGCAAGTTAGTCGAATTGATCCAGACGATACCGGCTTTAATTTGCGTGGCGATATCGAGCGCGAGGTTAATGTCCTCGCTCCAAATGGTGGCCGCCAAACCGTAACGCGTATTGTTAGCGAGCTTCACAGCTTCCTCGAGTGTGCGGAATGTCATCGCCGCCAACACAGGACCAAAAATTTCTTCTTGCACCACGCTTGATGCAGGCCCGCAATTAGTGAGCACAGTCGGCGGATAAAAGTTGCCAATAGTGGGGACGGCCCATGACGGCTGCATCAACG
>JANYGV010000172.1 GCA_025359285.1 Burkholderiales bacterium | reverse complement strand
AAATGCTTCGCAAATTTATACGGATCAATCGTCGCCGACGTAATGATGATTTTCAAATCAGGCCGCCGGACAATCAAGCGTTTCACGTAGCCCAACAAAAAATCAATGTTCAGCGAGCGTTCGTGCGCCTCATCAATAATCAGCGTGTCGTATTTTCGCAGCGCCTGATCGCTATGCGTTTCGGCCAGCAATATGCCGTCCGTCATGACTTTGACGAAAGTGGAATCGTCGGTGTGATCGTTAAAGCGGATTTTGTAGGCGACGGTATGTGAGCCGGTCTGTTTCAACTCTTGCGCAAGACGTGTGGCCAAGCTCCGCGCGGCGATGCGTCGCGGCTGCGTGCAACCAATCATGCCGTTCATGCCGCGACCCAGTTCCAGACAAATTTTCGGCAGCTGGGTAGTTTTGCCCGATCCCGTCTCGCCGCACAAAATCACCACCTGATGTTTACGAATCAGCGATGCGATTTCATGACGGCGTTCGGCGATGGGTAACGCATCGTCAAAAGATGGATGCGCAATTAACGCATGCCGGGCTTTTCTTGCTTCGAAACGCGCCAGTGCTGCCGCCAATTCAGCAGCAAATTTTTGATCAAGCTGATCGTGCGGCTTGCCCGCCTTGATAAAGTCGCGGCGCTTGCGATCAAGCGTGATGAGCTTGCCGCGGTCTGCGAGCAGGATATCGTCGGGGATATGATGGGCGCGCGATGTCGGTGGCAATGCGGGTGGCAACGGTGATGCGGCGGCAGAAGAAGAGGTTCGTGACATGGAAAGCGCATTTTACGCGGTGGCAGCAGGCTCGCTCAAATTGATTTGTGCAGCGGCTGACCACCAAACATAAACAGCCGTTCTTTGTCTTTCAAAAAGACAATTCAACGTACTGCTCTCTTGTTAAAATATTGTCTTAAATTTTAAAAACTACTCACTTATTGGATTGGCTCGCCTGATGGCTGAATTTGTGTGCTGCGAAAAACGAAATTGGGCGCTCGAACGTGATCTAGGCCACGCCCATTCATTTGACTTCATTTTAGGCAAATGTGCATCGTGTGGCAGCTATTCAATGAACGTGTTTTGCACCGCTAATGGCATATCAGGATTTGAATCCGTATCGCCACAAGATTTGAGTCAGATACATACATTGCCATCAGGACAAGAGTTGAAGGGGTTTTTAAAGAATTGGTCTTACATCAATCTATAAGACATTAAAAAATAAAACATTCGCTTTTTTAATCACAATCGAGGCGACACATGACACCAAACCAAATCAATGTCCTTCAGATAGCAGATCTCGCCTTCGAGATCGAACATGCGAGCATTGAAATTGAGAAGGATGAAGATGAATGCCGCTGGAACGTAAACGTTTTGACCGTTGAGCGCGCAGTCAACGGTGGGGTCGAGGAAAAACAATGGTGTCCTCGCCTTTATGGCGAATACGTTTCAATGCCGAGTGCTGAACTGGCAGTAGGAACAGTTATTGAAGTTCCCGAAGGTTACGATGAAGAGAGCGATGAGTATAACTTTGCGATGTACGTGTTTGAGCACGAAGAGGCATTTGGGAATCGACTGCAAGTGCTCGAACTAATTGACAACCGCGTGTTAATTTCGTGGCAAGGCCTATGTCATATCAATTGGGGAGCGCCTTATGACCGGGATGTACCATTCAAACTAGAGGCTTGGTTTTCGGTGAGTGAAAACTAAGAGACTTTGTGGATGCTAGTGAGTAAAGCGTGCCTATTCTGCTTATTGAAGGCATTGGTACTTAAAAAGACCGTCGGGAAATCAAATCCTGATAATTATCGAAAATAATTTGGAACTTTCTCAAACATCCCGGATGCCTCCTAAATACCTCGCAACTCACCCATCAATCCTAATCCCCTCAACCTCAAACACCCGCTTCACCGTTGGCCTTGATGCGACACGCAGCGCATGCTTGGTCCACTGCGGAAATTCGGTTTTCATGTCGAGACCGATGCGGTAGCCCCAGCGGTAGAACACCAGCAAATACGGATCACACACCGTGTATTGCCCGCCCATGGCGAAGGTTTTGCCGGTGAGCATTTTTTCAATATCAGCAAAATATTTTAATAGCGTGATGCGGCTTTGCGTTTTGACGGTTTCCTTGGCGGCGGCGTCGGCGGTGTAGCGTTCAGGCCGCGCGATACCGGCAAATGTGATGTGAACGCTGGAGCAGAGCCACGCCATTAGCGAGAGAGCTTCGGCCTGTTTCCACGTTTCCTTCGGCCACAGGCCGCGCTGCGCGTAGCCACCGCCGAGATAGGTGAGAATGGCGACGTTTTCGGTTAAAACTTTGCCGTCAACAACCAGCACCGGCACCCGTGCTTTCGGGTTGAGGCGCTGAAAATCGGCTTTATGCTGGTCACCCTCTTTTAGCGAGATCGGT
>JANYGV010000357.1 GCA_025359285.1 Burkholderiales bacterium | reverse complement strand
CACCATATAGCCCGCGGCGGTGGCAATAGATTGGGTGGAGTTATTTTCCAGAATCGTGTAATCCGCCACCTTACCCGTGCTGTGCATCGCCCGAAAAATCGCGAACGATAAAATCACCGCCGTCAACCCCACGCCAATGGTAATGCCGGTTTTGCCAACGATATAAAGCGCAGTGGCCGACAGCACGCCGCCGAGCAAAAAACCAGTCAACGCCGCGCGAAGCGACAGCTGGGCCATGTCACCCCGAAACACATTCTTGAACCACCATTCATCTTTTTGCGAGCGAGTCCAAGACCTAATTTGCTCGTCACTCAAATGTTGAATCGCCATGTTTTTTAGCCTTCTGGAGGTATCGGGGTGAGACTACGAATCCCACACTTTTCTCGTGCGTAAACTCGCTGAATAGAGCAGCGCAGAGGAACCGAGCGCGGTATGAATAGGGGATAGGGGAATAGGCGAATAGGGGAGTTGGGGAGTAGGACGAATTATGACAGAGCGTTGTTGGTTCGTTGCTCCTCCTACGACGGTATTAGGAATAGCCGTACCGCGCCGTCGCTCAGAGTCGTTAAGCAAAAAATAATGCGTGGAAGATTTCGCGCGATATTAAATTTGCTAACATACATACGGACAATAACGTAGTGAATAAACTGCTATCGAAGGGTTGTCAATGAGAACATTCTTATTGGGCACACGCATGACATTCAATATCAAAACTGGCTTTTTCAAGTGGCTCGTCTGCGCCACAATGCTAATTCCCTGTTTCTCGTTTTCGCAGGTCAATGAATCTGATCCACCACAATTTGTCGTTGTTGGTATCGAAGTAGCGGGGAAAAAAGTAACCAGTACCGTCGGCGTTGGCGCAGACTTTCGACCAATACCACCTGGCGATGTCAGCGATGATTCATCAAAGAGCCCCAGCGCCACTAATAATGGGAAAGAGGCCAACCTTTTATCCACCGCAACTTCGCGCGTATTCAAAACTTTCGCCATCAACGATCCGGTGAAAGACGCTTCGATCCGAACGCCGCCCGAAACCGTGCTCATCTTGCGCTCTTTGAACGGCAGCATTGTTCGAATTGAAGCCGACAGCTACCTCACGGCGTGGGCAGTTCACCGTGCAGGCGAACGATACGTGCTCAATAGCGGCACCGCAGAATTCGAGATCACCAAACCACTCGGGTTTTTTCAAATTGGCGCAGGTAACTTCAGAACGGTCGCGCATGACGCCAAGCTGCATATACAAACCCTGCCCAATCAAGGAGCAGAGATCAAGGCGCTCCGCGGTAAGGCACGCGTTGAGTTAGCGTCAACCCTTGGTATCGCTGATATGCCGTTGGATTCAAATGGATCGCGAAAGAATTGGTTTGTTCGCGTTTCGCAGCCCATCGATGCCGCGACCAATTCGGATTTTGATGCCAAGAAGTTTGCGCCGATAAAGTTCACCAGCGGCGCAGAGGCGATGGCGTTTTTCAAAGATTCTCAGAATCGCGCAACCGCGGCAGAAGACGAAGACCAGTTGAGTGAGGCGTTGCTTAACCAGTCAATCGTGCTGATGAGTATGCGCAAAAATCGGGATGCATTGGAGCCAATGAAAAAACGGCTGTCGATTACCGTGGGCAACTTATTTGCCCAGTACGACACGTTGCAACGAATTGCAGAAATTTTTATTTCGCTCGACGAAGATCAGAATGCTCTTTCATGTCTTGCGCAGGCGCTTAAGATCGCGCTCGGACCTTTCAACCCTGGTCTCAGCGGCGAATCTTCTGCTATTCATAAATCGCTGGGCGCGCTAAATCGGCGCATCGGCGATGAGGCAGCCGCAGCGCGGTATGAAAGGTTATGGCTGGCGGCGGACGGTCTGAGACGCGCGATGCAGCCGTATGAGCCAGCAAAAACAGTGGATACCGGGAACATTAAATACCCGAAAAAAATGCGCCAATGGAACCTTTCCGGCAGCGTGCTAATTGATGGCATCGTCGACACTGATGGCGCATTAAAAGACGTAACGATTGCGAGGTCAATTCACCCAGCTTTCGAACTCGCTGTTGTCAAAAATTCCATGTCAGTTCGCTTTTCACCCGCCAGATCAAACGGCGTGGCAATCGCCATCCCGTCCCGCAATCCCTATTCCTTCAAATTGACTTCAAGTGTGCCAGCGCCCCCCGACGTGCCCGTTGCGTTTCGGTTTCCTGCGGTGAATACACGCGCCGCAGCTGACGCACAATACGATTTTCCGCCACAAATCAGTATCGTCTCGTTACCGGTTTACCCGCGCGAGCTGGTCATGCGCAGCGTCACCGGCAGCGCGCAGGTCACTGTCGAGCTGGATGCACTGGGAGCAGTAAAGGACGTGACCATAATAGAGGCCACACATCCAGAATTTGGTGCCGCAACCAAAGCGATGTTTGAAAATTGGACGTTCGCGCCCGCGATCAAGGCAGGCCGGGCTATTGGCGTCAAATTTCGCTTTGAACGGAGCTTTGAATTAAATGAGCGTGACAACGGCATCAGCGATGAGACGAAGGAAGCGTTATATCGATTGAAATCCAAGCCCGAGGAAATTTATGAGATAAACGCGTTGGATACTAGCCCAAAAGCTCTCTATAAACCGCAAGCCGCTGACCCCCGAAAAACGCTTGCCAGCCCCGCCACGGTCGACACCGTACAAATCGAATTCGTCATTGATCGCGAAGGCGGCGTGCAGCTGCCCCGAATCGTATCGGCGACCAATATGGATTTGGCATGGTCGGTGGCGACGGTGCTTCCGCGGTGGCTGTTTGACATACCAAAGGTGAATGGAAAAGCGGTGTTTGCGCGCAAAGAAATGTTGTTCGAATTTAGATAAATAGTCGCTCAAAAACAGTAGCGAAAAATACAAAACCCCAACATCCACGGGCATCTCGGAGCATAAATGCTTTGACTTGCCCGTTGCTATTGGTGTTTGAATAGCGCTTGGGTTGTATACTTCGGTCTTGCCTATTTCATGATGTTTTCCGGAGACCTCGCTATGCCAAACCCTTCTCGATTGTCGGCGCGCTTAAGAATTTCGAAGCGCTTGATTGTTAGTGCGTTGAAACCGTTACTGGTGTCCACTTTTGCGGCGAGTGCCGCGCTGCTGGCGTCGGCACAAACCACCGCGCCTGCCACCGCGCCTGCCATGGCACCGGTCGCTGCATCGGTCGCTGCACCGGTCGCCAAGCTTGGTGAAAAGGCCGCCGATAAACCGCTCACTGCATTGCCGTATACGCCCGGTCTGGATGTCTCGGCGATAGATAAAACAGCAGACCCTTGCGTGGATTTTTATCAATACACTTGCGGCGGCTGGA
>JANYGV010000349.1 GCA_025359285.1 Burkholderiales bacterium | reverse complement strand
ACGCGGAACGCATCGGTGGTGGTGTCTTGTTGACGCGGGCCGCACTCCAGGCAACGCCAGCGGATGCGTTCAGCTAATTGGTTATTAAAGCCAGGTACAAGACCTGTTAAATCCTGATAGTAAGGCGAGCGAACGTTATTGCCGTTGGGGTCTTTGATAAAAGCAGGGTAGTTTTGATTGGTAATCTGAATAGGCGTGTATTCAACGGCCGATTTGTTGCGCGAGGCGACGACTTCAACAAACGCCGTGTGATCGGGCGAAATAGCTAACGATCCTCTTGATATCAGATTAGTGCGGTCTATCGGCTGCATCAAGCTCCACTGCTTACCGTAGTCATACGCGCAAGCCTGATTGTTGCCATTAAAACCGGTGATGTCGCCGCGATATGGGCTCATGTCCGAAATCGTGGCGCACTTGCCTTGCAATGCCAGCAAGTTGACGCGGTTGTAGGTTTGCGTGCTGCCGGGCAGTGCAAAACGGCTACCCAATGCAGTGCCGCGAACCTGACCGATATTGGCATAAGGCGTACCCGTGGTATCGGGCGCCAGGCCGCGGTCGGGTTGGTAGCCGTTATGGAAATCGCGCTGCTTGCCGCGCAGGCGGTCATTCGTGTCATAAGTAAGACTCGTCATGACATTAAAACGATCTGTGGCCAAATCGCCAAAGCCGCCCAACAATGACGCGCGAAAAATATTACCATTACCATGCTGTGTGGCGTCTCCAAACGCGGTTGCTTCAAAGCCCTTGTAATCGCGTTTTAGAATAAAGTTAATGACGCCGCCAATCGCATCCGTGCCGTAAATAGCCGAGGCGCCGTCTTTAAGAATTTCAACCCGATCAATCGCGGCCAGCGGTATTGAGTTCAAATCCACCGAACTGCCGTTTAAGGCGTGGGTAGCGACACGGCGACCGTTCAGCAATATAAGCGTGTATTCCGAGCCCAGGCCGCGCAACGATGCGCCCGACGCACCGTTATTGGGCCCTTTTTTGCCGGCACTGTTTAAAAAATCGGACCCTTGATTGGTCGTGAGATTGTCGATGCCGTTGCCGTTGGCGCTAATGTTCGTTAGCAATTGCTCAGCACTCGTAATACCTAATTTCACAAGATCCTGCGCGCGGATGACCTGAATAGGCGAAGAGCCTTCATCCTGAACGCGCTTGATACTGCTGCCGGTCACTTCTATTTTTTCCAGTTTTGCCGGTTCTTTCTTTTCGGGTGCAGCATCCTGCGCCGCGACGGGTAAAGCGATACAGATGAGTGACACTGCGTGCGCGAGAGTTTTTAATTTCATTGCGAGTTCTCCATGTTGGTCTTTAAATTATTTTTCGTCAAAACGCCTTCGCTGTTCCCACGGTTCTGACAGAGTGCTATACCGTAACCGCCCCCGAAGCGGAAACTTTATCCGATAAAGTCATCTATGCTCTTGATGGGTTAATACCAATTTCCTACCAATTAAATCATGCTGACACCACTTTTTGAGAAATGCAATAGCTCGATCTGGGTATGGCGATATTTCAACGGTATCTGTTGCTAAAAGTCTACAAGTAGATCAGATTTACATATTTTGAATGTTTGGCCACATGCGCTCATTCTCTCAAAACATTGACTTTTAAAAAATGAATAGACGAAATTTTAGCCGAGTGTTGATTGCCGCGCCAGCGATAGCCTCGTCACTCTCTGCCGTGGGTAGACCCGCTGGCGTAGCCGCTTTGGGCACGCAGTCGATCATCAAGCTGCCACGGCTCAAAGCGGGAGATTTAGTCGGTCTAATTGCACCCAGTGGCGTGGTCGACGATGCCGTAATTGAAAAATCCGTCAAAAATCTGGAATCGTTCGGCATGCGTGTGAAGGTATCAGCAAATATTCGCGCGGTGCGGGGCGGTTATGCGGGCACCGTTGAGCAACGCGCGCAAGACTTTCACGCGATGTTTTTGGATCAAGACGTCAAAGCAATATGGGCGGCTCGCGGCGGCTCGGGCTGTATACAATTACTGCCGAAAATTGATTTTTCACTGCTTCGAAAACATCCCAAAATTCTGATCGGCTACTCAGACGTCACGGCATTGCTGCTGGCTATTTATCAACGCGCCGGGTTGATTACGTTTCACGGGCCGGTGGCGTCCTCAACGTTCAGTGATTACTCGATGGCGGAGCTTAGCGCGGCGTTGATGGAACCACAATCGCGCCGAGTGATTAGTATGCCTGCCGATAACAATGCCGAGAACAATCAGAGAGCCCTGCTGGAGCCTCAATTCCTGCGCCGCACGATGCGTGAGGGCGTCGCCACGGGGCGACTGCTGGGCGGCAATCTGAGCATGCTGAGCGCATTGATTGGCACGCCTTACGGTGTTGATTTCAGCGGCAGCCTGTTGTTTCTTGAAGAAATCAGTGAAGCACCCTATCGGGTAGATCGAATGCTCACTCAGTTGTCGCAAAGTGGCGGCTTGAAAAATGTGGCGGGTGCGATGCTGGGAGTGTTCCAAAAATGTTCAGCGCCGGAAGGGGAAGCCTCACTCACGCTCGCTGAAGTCGTTGACGATCATTTCGCGACACTCGCCGTGCCGTCTGTTTATGGATATTCGTTTGGGCACATCGCACAACAATTCACTATCCCCGTCGGCCTGCGGGCGCGCTTGGACACGGCAAATGCGAGCCTGACATTGTTGGAATCGCCGGTGACCTAACGCCTTGGCTGTGCGCGCAAGCCACGATACGATTCCTGCGTTGGCGGCCGTGCTGACGTCAGGGCGGCGCAAAACGTGAACCAGCGATGTGTCGGGTTAAAATTCGCGCATGCAAAATTTCTGGACTGCCTCGGGTTTTTACACTCTCGTTAAAAATGATCACGGCTGGTTGCGGGTCACGCCGGATTATTTAAGATTTATTCTGGCGCGCCCCGAACTCGCGCCCTTGGCCGAATCGGGGCCACGCGAAGTTACGCTACATGCGTTGTTGATCGATGATCCGCTCCGCAAAATTTCACCCGATGAATTGGTCGCTATCGAAGACTCGGACGCGCGCGGTAATTACGTTTATTTTTTGAAGTTGCGCAAAGCGTTACTCGACGCCGTCACGTTGGAGCGGTTTTATTTGCAGTCTTTTCGCAAAGGCATTATTGATTTGCCGCCGGTTTTTCTGGAGTTTGCCGCGCAGGCGATTGTGCGTGGTTTACTGGATGGCATTGACGATCCATATGAAGTTCGGGCCGGTGAAATGTTTTTTCGCCGACAACGAATTTCGATTGAAGGTGGACAAGTTCTCGCCGCCGATGCAGAGACGATCCAGATGTTCGCCGAGACCGGCGGTTTTGGCAGCGTCGGTAGGCTGATTGCGCAGCAGGGCACGGCTCTCGCAAGTGTCAACATGGATGTCATGTCGCACGAAAATGCGCAGCTCTATTGGCTGCGCGAGAATCGCTATTCTTACCTCCTTGATCTCACCTATGGACGGGCTGGAGAGCAAGCACTGGCGCGGCTCTTGGCTCGATGGGTCAAACATTTTTTAGGTGTGGGTGTCAGCATCGAGGCGCAACCTAATATTGAAGATGACGCCTGGCGCTGGCATATTGGCCTGGATGCAGAATCGACGCGCATCCTGAATGATTTGTATGAAGATAATGATGTTGATGAGGCGCGACTAAAACGTTTGGTTTTATTATTTCGCTTGCGCTTTGATGATGCGGTGGACATGCGCGCTGATGTGGCGGGCAAACCGGTGTATCTTGGACTGGCGATCACCGAAGATAATGTGCTGAAGCTTAAGCCGCAAAATTTGCTGATTAATCTACCGTTGAAAAATAACGGCTAATATATGCGCGAGCAAGTTCTAATCTGAATTTTAATTTTGTTTTTGAAGGCAATTTTATGAGTACCCAATCTGATCATCCCGCCGTACAAATGTTGCGCAGTGAAATCGAAATCATGATGGCAGACCGCGAAGCGCTGCTGCGCGTGGCGGGTGCCGCGGCAAAGTTTGTTGAAAACATGAATATGACCAAGCTGCCGGTGTCGTCGATTCCGCTAGCGCAGGCAATTTCAAGCGCGGTAAATGCCCTGTCTGAAGACTCGCTTCGCGATGCTTTGGAAAGTTTGCAGGGCCGTTAGCACGAGACGCCGCTAGCCGTATTGCGCGTGTAACTTGCCTGGGTCGAGGTGGAGGCCTCGCGCAGGTTCTAACCAGGCATCGTAATAGTCGAAAAATGGCGCCGCAAAAGCGCGGATAAACATCATGGCAAGTAGCGCGATTTTGTCGCGCCGCCTGAGTGTGGATTCCCCTAGTCATACTGACACGTAAGTCTTAAGTTTTACTCACCGTCTATAAAAATTAGAAATGGGTTTTGAAGTACCGCTGTCGTACACGCGACGCAACAGTGCCATCACTAAACGCCTGGGTCGTTTGGTGATGCGCTTCTCTGGCTGGCGCTTCGAGGGTGAATTGCCGGATGTGCCTAAAGTCCTCATCAGCGTTGCGCCGCACACCACTAACTGGGATTTCGTGGTCGGTGTGATGGGTTTATGGTCGCTGGATTTAAAGCTTTCCTTTATCGGCAAACACACGCTGTTTCGCGGCTGGTTTGGTACTTGGCTGCGCTCGCTTGGCGGTATACCTGCGGATCGACGCGCGAAACGTGGGCTGGTCGGCGAGGTGGTAGATGCATTTAATGGCGCCGAGAAAATGGTGCTCGCGTTATCCCCTGAAGGAACGCGTGCTCGGGATAAGGGCTTCAAAAGCGGTTTTTTGCACATCGCGTACGGTGCAAATGTGCCCATCGTGCTCGCGTATTTTGATTTCAAGAATCAGGTTATCGGCTTCGGGCCAATTTTCTATCCGACCGGTGATGTTGAATCCGATCTTGAATTTGTCGTCAATTTTTATCGGCCGATTCGCGGCAAATATCTAAAAACCTGGCAAACGTAGCTGCGCTTCGGCGCATCTTTAGCAAGGGGATACCACGAAAGCCTCAATTCAGCGCGCCTGTTTTGTGCGCCCGCGCATCAATGGTGCGAATGAAATTGAAACGTGTGCAGTTCGTCGCTGCATTAGGAATGGCTAATGCATTGAATATTTTAGAGAAATTATTTTTGGATGAGTTGGCATGACAAATGCTGAAGAAAAGATGCCAGAGAGCGATCTTTGGCAATTTCTCCTCCGAGAGCGGTTTGCCCGGCACCTTACAGGTTGCCGGGCATTTTTTTGCCCGCGAAATCTTGATTTTTCCTTGGGCTACCGACTAGCCGCCTTGCTGACGCCTGGCTACTCGCCAGCCTCCTATAGGCAGTTTGGCGTCGACCGGGCGATCAAAAACGCTGCTAGATTACTCTTCAACTTTGGGTTGTTGGGCGCGGCGAAATAATGCAGCAGTCGGCTTGGGCTGTTTACCGCGCGGTGATTTTGAGGCGGCCAGTGCGGCCGATGTCGCCGCCGCGGCTTCATTTTCAGCGGGCGTCTTCACTTTAGATTCATAGGGCTTGCTGAAATCAAAATCGCCGCCCGGTGTGGGCAGCCGTGAGGTGTGTGCCTGCGGCGTGTCGAATTGTCGGCGAGGACGCATCCGATTCGCATCCTTGTCATCTCGCGGTGGCGCGCGGCGCGTGGTGCTATCGGGATCGTTGCTAACGCCGCTGGCATTGGCGGTGCGCGCGCGTCCACGGTCAACCTCACGTCCTGATTGCTTGCCTGAGTTGCTTCGCTCGCTCGCTTCACGCGCTCTGCTCGACGAACTGAAACTGGAACTGGATCTGGCTGCGGTGCCGGACGTACTGCTGCGGGCGGGCGCTGGGGTTTCTGCATCGAATTCTGGCGCGGTCAGGCGTGGAATTTCGCGCTTCAACAGTTTTTCGATGCCGGCGAGATACTCTTTTTCGTCTGGGCTAACCAGCGAAATCGCTTCGCCTGGTGTACCGGCCCGACCGGTGCGGCCAATGCGATGCACATAGTCTTCCGGGGTGTTCGGCAGCTCGTAATTAATGACGATTGGCAGCTGGTCGATGTCAATGCCGCGTGCGGCCACATCTGTCGCCACCAGAAATTTGATCTTGCCGGTTTTGAACTCATCCAGTGCCAGCGTGCGCTCGCCCTGAGTGCGATCCCCGTGAATGGCGGTGGCAGAAAGGCCGTCTTTAATCAGCTGACGGGTGAGACGATCTGCGTCGCGCTTCATGCGTACAAAAATCAAGGCTTGTTGCATTTCGCGGGTGCGAATCAGATGGGCCAGCAGGGCGTGTTTACGTGCGGCATCGACCTCATAGGCTTGATGTGTGACCAATTCAGCTGGCGCGTTGCGACGCGCGACCTCGATCATCGTCGGGTTGCGCATAAACTGGCTGGCAAGGCGTTTTATTTCTTCCGAAAAAGTGGCCGAAAAAAGTAGGTTTTGACGCATCGGTGGCAGCACCGCCAAAATGCGCGTAATAGCGGGCATAAAGCCCATGTCGAGCATCCGGTCCGCTTCATCAAAGACGAGGATTTGCACCTGCGACAAATTGATACTCTTGCCTTCAAGGTGATCAAGCAGACGGCCTGGTGTGGCCACTACAATTTCCACGCCGGCTTGCAGCGCCTTGATCTGCGGCTTGATATCGATCCCGCCATAGACCACCGCCACGCGCAGCGGCAGGTGTTTGCTGTAGGTACGAATGGATTGCTCCACCTGTGCGGCCAACTCGCGCGTGGGCACCAGCACCAGCGCACGCACCGGGTGGCGGGCGGGCGAGGGGCTGCTGCTCGCGTTTGGCGCGAGTAGTTGTAGCAAAGGCAGGGTGAAGCTGGCGGTTTTACCGGTGCCGGTTTGAGCGCAGCCCATGATGTCCAGCCGTGCCAAAATAGCGGGGATAGCCTGCGCCTGAATTGGGCTCGGCTCGGTGTAGCCTTGATCTTCAACTGCGCGCAGCAGTTCGGGAATAAGATTTAGTGAAGCAAATGACGTCGGTGAAGACATTGGTGAAACTTTCTAATACAAATCAATGAGGTAACGAAAAAAACAATCCCATATTGTACCGCGATGAAGGCGGCAACCTTCACGGCGAAAGCCTCAATATTTTGTTGTAACGAAATTGAAACACCAGCATTAGAGCGGCTTTACAAACATTTATGCTCGGTGTAGCACGCCAGTGCTAGTGTTTTAACAATAATTTTTTGCGAGAAAGCCTACAAGAAGTTACGCAGTAAGCCGCGCAAGAAGCTAGGGGAAATTCATTTTAAATTTTCCATGAGGCTTGCGTTCTCTCATCAGCCATATGGTTATCGCATACGCATTTTAGTAAGGCACGAAAGTTTAACAAATGCTTAACAAATGCTTAACAAATGCTTAACAAATGCTTAAATACAGGCCGCAAACCCTCAATCCGTAAGGGGGGAAAGTCAACACTATAAGACTTGTTAAGAGCCGACTTGTTGCCAACGCATTTGTACCACGCGTTTGATCGCTAGTCGGCGCCATTGGCGCGCCGATTGTCCGCTTGGTTTCCAGCCTGATCGGACTCGCTGCCACGCTGCTAATCATGTTGGCAAATTCAGCATCTGCGCAGGGGCCGGTGTCTCCCATGCTGGGTATTGGATCCACCACCTATCACGTCATTACGCAAAAAAGATCGCTGGAAAACAAATCACCAAAGTCAGCGCGGCTGGCATCGTGGATGTGGAATTTTCCTAC
>JANYGV010000332.1 GCA_025359285.1 Burkholderiales bacterium | reverse complement strand
GGGGTGTTGACCGCGTTAATCGGCGCGCCCGCTTTTATTTGGCTGATGGCCGCTACTTTTAAACGGCGACGTCATTAATGCTTAGCGCGCAAAATTTGAGCATTGGTTATTCCGGGCGATTGCTCGCAGCTGATATTTCGTTCACCCTGGGCGATGGTGAAATCATCGCGATTTTGGGGCCCAATGGCAGCGGCAAGACCACGTTGTTCCGCACGTTACTGGGCCTGCTGCCTGCGCTGCACGGTACGGCGCTGCTGAATGACCGCGACAGCGCGGCGCTCACGCCGGACATGATCGCCCGATTGATCGCCTATGTGCCGCAAATTTCGGCGAGTTTCGCTAATTTCAGCGTGCTGGAAGTGGTCGAAATGGCTCGAACGCCACATCTGGCTTGGTATTCGTCGCCAGGCGCTGCAGACCGCGCGATTGCTGAGAGTGCTCTTGCGGAACTTAATATTGGCGATTTTGCGGAGCGCGAATTTTCTGAACTCTCCGGCGGCGAACGGCAGCTGGTGATGATCGCGCGCGCATTGGCGTCGGAAGCTAAAATTTTGCTAATGGATGAGCCGACCGCCAGTCTGGATTTCGGCAATCAGTTTTTGATTCTGGATGAAATTGCCAAATTAAAATCGCGCGGCGTATCAATTATTTTTACAACGCATCATCCCGACCATGCGTTGCGCATCGCGGATCGAACGCTGACTATTTCTCGCCATGGGCAGGTGCAAATTGGCTCAACTAGGGCAGTGCTGAACGCAGCATCGTTGACGGCGTTATACGGAATCAGTATTGACCTGATTGACAGCAGTCATGGTCCCAGCATCGCGGCGTCGCTCGCGGCATCACACGCGGTCGCGCGGCCTCTGCTTGGTACGGGATGATCCAGTGCCAGACAGAAACCGCTCGGTGAAACAATATTGCCTCTACATTTTTGCTACAACTTCAATGCTTCGTTGCTGCTAATTTCTACCGTCACGCCAGGTCGTAGCGATCAAGGTTCATCACTTTGTTCCACGCTGCCACAAAGTCACGCACAAACACCTGCTGCGAATCACTGGACGCATAGACCTCGGCCAAGGCGCGCAGCTGAGAGTTCGAGCCGAACACGAGATCCACCACTGTGCCCGTGACCTTGAGCTCGCCAGTCTTGCGGTCGCGGCCCTCGAGCACGAATTCGGAGTCGGCGGATTTTTGCCACTTCGTATTCATGTCCAGCAGATTGACGAAGAAATCATTGCTCAACACATCGGTGCTTTCAGTAAAGACGCCATGCTTCGCTCCGCCGACGTTTGCACCGAGTGAGCGAAGTCCACCCATCAGCACTGTCATTTCCGGCGCGGTCAGTGTCAGCAAATTCGCCCGGTCGATCAGCAACTCGGCCACGCTGCTTTCCTGTCCCTGGCGAGTAAAGTTGCGGAATCCGTCTACGGTCGGTTCCAGCACCGCGAACGATTCAACATCGGTCTGCTCTTGCGAAGCGTCAGTACGGCCTGGCGAGAATGGAACCGTTACCGCTTGACCTGCTTTTTTCGCAGCAGCCTCAACGGCGGCGCAACCGCCCAACACGATCAGGTCAGCCACAGAAACTTTTTTTCCACCAGATTGCGCGCCGTTGAACGTTTTCTGGATGCCTTCCAGTGTCGACAAAACCTTCGCCAGTTCAGCCGGTTGGTTGACTTCCCAATCCTTCTGCGGCGCTAGGCGAATGCGTGCGCCATTGGCACCGCCACGTTTGTCGCTGCCACGGAAAGTGGAGGCCGATGCCCACGCAGTCGTCACCAGTTGTGAGGTCGACAAGCCGGACGCCAGGATCTGGGCTTTCAGTGCGGTGACGTCATGCGCATCAATCAGTGGATGATCGACCGCGGGAACCGGGTCTTGCCAGATCAGCTCTTCCTTCGGCACCAGCGGGCCTAGATAACGGGCGATCGGGCCCATGTCGCGGTGGGTTAGCTTGAACCAGGCGCGGGCGAATGCGTCCGCAAATTCCTGCGGGTTCGCCATGAAACGCCGCGAGATTTTCTCGTAGGCGGGGTCCAACCGCATCGCCATATCGGCGGTTGTCATCATCGGCGCGTGGCGCTTGCTCGGGTCATGCGCGTCAGGCACCGTGCCGTCACCGGTCGTGCCCACTGGCTTCCATTGGTTTGCACCCGCTGGGCTCTTGGTCAGTTCCCACTCGTAGCCAAACAGGTTTTCAAAATAGCCGTTGTCCCATTTGATCGGGTTCTTGGTCCATGCACCCTCGATGCCGCTGGTAAATGCATGTACGCCGTGGCCCGTTTCAAAACTGTTGATCCAGCCTAGGCCCATTTGCTCAATGTCTGAGCGTTCTGGTTCGACGCCGATGTGCTTTGCATCGACAGCACCGTGGGACTTGCCGAAGGTGTGGCCGCCTGCGGTGAGCGCCACGGTTTCTTCGTCGTTCATGGCCATGCGCGCGAAGGTCTCGCGGATATCTCGCGCTGATCCGAGCGGATCTGGTTTGCCGTTTGGACCTTCCGGATTTACATAAATCAAACCCATCTGCACGGCCGCGAGTGGATTGGCAAGTTCACGGTCACCGCTGTAGCGCTCGTCGCCCAGCCAGCTGCTCTCAGGGCCCCAGTAGATGTCATCTTCTGGTTCCCAAACGTCAGGACGACCACCGCCGAAGCCAAAGGTCTTGAAGCCCATCGATTCCATCGCGATATTGCCGGTGAGGATGAATAAATCTGCCCACGAAAGTTTGCGACCGTATTTCGCTTTGATCGGCCACAGCAGTCGGCGTGCTTTGTCGAGGTTGCCGTTATCGGGCCAGCTGTTGAGCGGGGCAAAACGTTGCTCGCCGCTACCACTGCCGCCGCGTCCGTCATAGATGCGATAAGTGCCCGCCGCGTGCCACGCCATGCGCACAAAGAACGGACCATAGTGGCCGTAGTCAGCTGGCCACCAAGCCTGCGAATCAGTCATCAAGGCATGCAGGTCGTTGATCACCGCGTGTAGGTCAAGGGATTTGAATTCTTCGACGTAGTTAAAATCTTCGCCCATCGGGTTCGACAGCGAAGATTGCTGGTGCAGGATTTTCAGGTTCAGTTGCTCTGGCCACCAACTTGCGTTGGTCCTTGTTCCGGCTACGGTGTGTTTACGTGCGACGCCGGGAAATGGGCATTTTGCTTCGTCTGACATGATTCTCTCCTTTGGTTATGAGCGGCTTACTAGCTTATAGAGTGTGGAGCACGAACAATGATTGATCAAATTGTTTATTTGGATGATATCTATAGGCTCTGTCAATCACGACGATCAGTGGCCCCGTGCGGCAGCGGTGGCAATAAAATATTTAGCGTGGCCAAAAATTGATCTGTTGGCTTGTTTGCAAACGCACGTCATTGCACGGAATGAAGCCAATGTGACGCTGCTGTGCGACTATTCTATGCGCATTGCGCGCCAACGTTTTTATCGTTGGCGAGGCCAACGCCAGCCCTGCAAATTACAGCTAAGCGGGCATCGAACGAATACCGTACATGCGTTCAGCCATGATCAAATACTCGATCCGTGCGCGCGCTTCGCCCTTCTCGTCTTTATAAGTAAAGCCAATCGCGGCAACCGTGTCGCCGGCTTTCGGCTCCACAATTTTCCACGCCGCAATACGTGTCATCGGTGCCAATTCCAGCACCCAATCGCCACGCTGGGTCGGCACCACCGCGCTCGAAAGAATTTTGCTGCCGTTGACGGGGCTGGTTTGCGCGGGCGGAATTCGCCCGGCCAGACCCGGCGGTAGTTTCAGATCATTCGCCGTAGTAATGGCAATTTCGGCATGCGGGTTTTGCCATTTGGTAGCCTTCACTTTGCCCTCAAGATAAATCGGTCGCGATTCGTCATAGCTATCCCAGCCGTGATGCGCCAGAGAAAGTTTCGCAAACCCAAGCGCAAAACCGGAGCTAGGCAACGCCAACAAAAAATTTCTGCGTTTCATATCATCTCCTTCAAGACCTCAATTTTCAGCATACGTTTGAACAACATCTCATCCACGTATTGTGAACATTCTGCAACGAACACAATTTATAAATATGCGATCCAGCGCCCACACGTAATCACCATCAGCCAAATCACAATCGACAAAGCCGCCTGCATTCGCGTCAACAAATTCTTCGCATCCATTCGACCACGCGCATGCAAAATCGCCGCATTGGTTCCCGCCGCAAACAGCAAACACATTTTGATAATGAACGCGGTGTTGTTAATCAAATCACCAATGCGCGAAACAAACATCGTCAGCCCCGTCGCCACCGCCAATGTAAATCCCACCACCGTCCACGGCAACAATGCCTTCGCCAACGTCTGCACATCAATCTGATCCAGCGCCCGCAAGCGCACTAGCAGCCGCAAATCCACCATCCATATCGTGCCAAACACCAACGCGATTGCCACGATATGCATGACTTCGAGTGTGGGATAAGCGTAAACGTTCGTTTTCAGCCACACAATGGGTGCCCAATGATCGAGGGCCTGCAGTGGGGTAATCGCGCTGGCAGTCAGTGCAGGAGTTGACATGTGATTTGTGGAAGTTAAAAAATGGTGGTCAGCGCGTCGGTAATCAATTGGGTATTTGACAACGTAAACCGATGTCGCGGCAACACTTAAAAGTAAAACGCCATATCTGCGGGCATTGTTGGTCAAAAGTGCCCCAAAGTGGCCGTCAATGTTGGGGTTTCGAGGCGGGTTGAATTCATGATTGTCGCGACCCGACTTGACCCGACCGCGGTAGGTGAGCCGCGCTGATATTTCTTTTTCAACATTTAAATGCATCAGGCGAAACGCGATGAACTGATTTTCCTCCTGACGGGGGAGCGCGAAGCGCACGGTTTTTCCGTTGCGGGCAGCATCACCGCCCGCGAGCGGAAAAACGTTGTAGCTCCCTCTCTCACCCCGGAAGGCTACAATGTCTGCCCCGATTGCAAAGCGCTTCGACCAGTTGTAGCTCCCTCTCTCACCCCGGAAGGCTACAATGTGGTGAACTCAACCATCCCCGCTGATGCAGTTGTAGCTCCCTCTCTCACCCCGGAAGGCTACAATAGACTCACTGGACACCCGCATGGCTCTTGGGCCTTGCGGGTTTTCTGTTTCTAAAAACGGCCGTTTTAGAACAGCAGCATTTGCGCGGCGTTGACCTTTTTTTCCTGAAAAAGCGGCATCCCGACGAGTATTTTCATCGAAGCAAATTGCTTTTCGGTCACGCTCAGCACGCGAATAGAGCCTGATTCGGGCAGGTTATCGACCAATCGCTGCATATGTTTTTTTTCCGCGTCTGTGCCGTTCAGAATGCGACCGTAAACCGAAAATTGCAGCATGTCGTAGCCGTCGTTGAGCAGAAATCGGCGAAACAGGGTGTACGCGCGCCGATCCGCTTTACTCACCACCGGTAAATCGAAGAACACAAGCAATCGCATAAATCGCCTTGTCTCCTGACTCATTGGCTTACATCTCGCGCCGATGCGCGGTTAAGCCGATCAATTCCGGCCATTCAAGCTCGGGAGCCGAATCCGCTTCACTGACAATGCGTTTGCCAACCGCTGAGGCAGCGCGCGATGGCCCGTGGGCGCGGCGCGGCGCGTGTTTTGGTGTGTGCTGAGGCTCGTATATGCGTGCAAGTGACTC
>JANYGV010000315.1 GCA_025359285.1 Burkholderiales bacterium | reverse complement strand
GTCTTCAAAAACATCGGCAACGCAATCGCCGCAGCGGGAATTTCAATCATGCCGCCGACTTGAATTTTGTCGTTGAATTTTTTACCTTCCGCGCGCAATTGCTCTTTGGCGGTGTCCAGCGCGGCGATGGTTTGCTTGAGCTCGGTGACCGAGACCAGCATGGGAATCAGCAGGCGAACATCACCAAAACGCGAGGCCCGTAAAATCGCTCGCAGCTGAGTATTGAACAATTGCGGCTCGCTCAGGCAATAACGAATTGCTCGTAGCCCTAACGCAGAATGCGCGCTCGGCTGGTCGGGCCCGCCGAGCGATTTGTCGGCACCGATATCAAGTGTGCGAATCACTACCGGCTTGCCGCGCATGCCTTCAGCGACCGCTTTGTAAGCCTCAAATTGCTCTTCCTCGGTGGGAGAACCTTTGCGATTCATAAACAAAAATTCCGTTCGAAAAAGTCCAATGCCGGTCGCGCCTGATTGTTTGACGGCATCGAGATCCGACGGCAATTCAATGTTCGCAAACAGCTCAACCACGGTGCCGTCGAGTGTTTCAGCGGCAGCTGTTTTAATGCGCGACAATTTTTGGCGTTCAAGCTTCCACTGGTTTTGCCTCAGCCGATATTCCGCCAGCACCATTTCATCGGGATCTACAATCACCACACCTTGCGTGCCGTCGACAATGATGACTTCATCCTCGCGCACCAGCTCGCGCGCGGTATGCAAGGCGACAATCGCCGGAATCGCCAGGCTGCGCGCCAGAATCGCGGTGTGCGACGTTGAGCCGCCTACATCGGTTACGAACGCGGCGACTTGGTGATCCTTGAATAAAATAACGTCCGCTGGCGATAAATCATGCGCGACCAAAATAGTATCTTCAGCGCGTTCACGTAATTTTTCAGGCACATCGCTGGATTGCCCCGATAGCGCCGCAACAATACGTTCCGCCACCTGCCGCACATCGGTTTTACGTTCGCGTAAATACTCGTCCTGAACTTCCGCAAACTGCGCGAGTAATTCGTCGAGCTGCAGCTTCAGCGCCCATTCGGCATTGCACGATTCGCGGCGAATGACGTCGCGCGGCGTTTCGGACAGCGACGGATCGTCGAGCATCATTCGATGCACCGTCACGAACGCCGCCATCTCGCCCGACGCTTCGCCTTTATGCGTGGTCTGGATTTCTTTTTCGAGATTATTCAGCTCGGTGCGCACCAGCTTGACGGCTTTTTCAAAACGTTTGATTTCGCGCGCAATGAATTCTTCGGGAATCTGGTAGTGGTCGACTTCCAGTGATGCATTGGTGACGAGATGCGCGTGGCCAATGGCAATGCCACCCGAGACACCGAGGCCGTGCAGCGTGAAGCTCACCTCAACTCACCGGAAATAGTAAACCCTAGCGCAGGCGGGCGTTTCAAAGCATTTTTGCTTCGATACGCCCGTCCGGCAAGGAGTTTCATTTCAAAAGGTAAATTCATTTGCTTTCGGCTGTTATGCGCTAAGGGTGTTGAGCGTGTTAGGCGTATCGGGTGTGTTGGGCGTGTCGGTGGTGCGAGTGGTTTTATTCGCCTTCGCCAAATTTATCGTT
Organism: Burkholderiales bacterium; assembly: GCA_025359285.1. GTDB lineage: Bacteria > Pseudomonadota > Gammaproteobacteria > Burkholderiales > Usitatibacteraceae > UKL13-2. The sequence goes on along the minus strand of JANYGV010000315.1, from coordinate 53,584 downwards.
TATCAAGGCTACAACGGCATTCATCGCGTCGACTTCGTCTGCGCCGGTTGCGTCCAATTCCAGCTTGGAACCCTTGCCAGCTGCCAGCATCATCACGCCCATAATCGATTTTGCATTGACGCGTTTGCCGGCTTTAGCGACAAAAATTTCTGATTCAAACTGCGCCGCGGTTTGGGTTAACTTTGCCGAGGCGCGCGCATGCAGCCCGAGTTTATTGATGATCTCAATATCTTGTTTCAACACGACTAACATCCTCCTGGCATACGAATCACGCCTTCACTGGCACCGACCAGCGACTTTTCAATCAATTCGTTCATCGACGCATCCCGATAGCTCAAGGTCTTGATGAGCATCGGTAAATTAATACCGGAAATGCCCTCAATACGGCCTGGTTCAAGCAGGCGACAAGCAATATTCGACGGCGTGGCGCCAAAAATATCGGTCATCACCAGTACCCCCTGACCTTGATCCAGAAAGCGCACCAGATCCCGGCCTTGAGGCAAAAGTGCTTCGGGATCGTCGTGGATAGTGACCCCCAGCTGCCGCAAGTAAAGCGGGCGTTTGCCCATGACGTGACTGGCACAGTGAATAAGTGATTCGCCCAAGGTGCCGTGGGCAACAATTAATAAACCGATCATGTTTACGCAACTTGAAAATTAACCAGAATGCATTCTAACTTATCGCGATTTGGAGAAACTTGTTGGCCCCCGTTTCTTGCGGGTCGTTAGTGGCTTTATGCCGCCACCGCGCGCATTCTGTCCTCGATAGCGCAGGCACGGTCGGGAGGGAAAAACGCTGTGAAAGTGGTGCCGTGCTGAACGGCATCAAGTGAGCTGTGGATTTCAAGGTGGCCATCGTGGCGAATTAAAACGTGTTTGACGATCGCCAAGCCTAGACCGGTGCCCCCCGATGCGCGGGAGCGGCCGCGATCCACCCGATAGAACCGCTCCGTCAGGCGCGGCAAGTGTTCGGCGCTAATGCCGTCACCGTTATCGGTGACGCGAAAAATAAGCGGCGCGTCGTTGCTGGCCTGAGACCACTCTGCGTGAATCGTGCCGCCCGCGGGTGTATAGCGAACCGCGTTGGTGATCAAATTGCCAAACGCGCTGGCGATCTCGTCGCGATTGCCCAGCAACCATGGCCCGTCAATATGTTTGGTGATGGTGTGGCGACCGTTGGATAACTGCTCGGCGTCATTGAGCAGGCTGGAAATCAGTTCTGGAATATTTATGGGAGACACGGTCAGCCGATTGCGGTTGTCTTCCAGTCTTGAGAGCGTCAGCAAGTCCTCGACCAGATGCTGCATGCGGGTGGTCTGCGCGCTCATGTGCGCTAGCGATTTTTGCAGCAAAGTTTCGTTGCTGGTGCCGGCAATGGCCACCGTTTCCAGAAAACCGGTTACCACCGTCAAGGGCGTGCGCAGCTCATGCGACACATTCGCCACAAAATCACGACGGATAGTTTCCAAGCGCTCGCGTTCAGAAATGTCGCGCGATAGCAACAGTATTTGGTCGTCACCAAACGCGACTAATTGCAGCGACAGTATTACCTCGGTGGCCGCGGCGCTCGCCGCATTGGTTGCCGACTTGTTGTGCTGAAGTCGAATGACAAGAGGCTCTAAAAAATTACGTGAATCAAGATAGTGAATAAATTCAGGATTGCGGATCAAATAAGTAATCACCTGCATTCGGTCACGTTTAAGCGAGACCGCGAGATGGGTTTCAGCGCTTGGGTTGCACCAGACAATGTTGTATTGATTGTCGAGCATCACGGCACCATCGGGTAACGCCGCCGCCGCAGATTGAAAGCGGCTCAGCGTGTCGGCAAGGGTTTGCTGGGCGGCGCGTTCATGACGAATGACACGATAGAGATGACCCAGCGTGTCGCCCCATAAACCAATGCCGTCCGGCAAGGTAGCGGCCTGTGGGTCGTCCAGCCACGCTGACAGCGAGGCCAGCTTGTAGGCGTAATAGCCGACCACGGCGAGAATCACCACCGCACCCAGCGCGACGCCCCAGATCACGTCTATGGTCAACGCTACGAGACCACCCAAAGCGCTGGCAGCAAGGCCAACGCGGATCAGGGCAATAAGTGTAAATTTGGTGACAGGTGACATGGGCTGGCGTTCATGTTCAAACACAGATTGGTCAAACACAGGTAACGAATCAAGCGCCATGTTACGACAAAGCGTCGTCCAGCACGCTCTATTTGTTAACGCCAGTCTGTCAACACCGGCCAGTTAGTCGACCGCGAATCGGTAGCCGCTGCCGCGCACGGTATGTACCAGCGCATCGTGCTTGGAAGGCGATAAGGCCGCACGCAACCGTCGGATGTGGACATCCACCGTGCGCTCTTCGATAAACACATGATCGCCCCATACAAAATCAAGCAACTGGGTGCGCGAGTAAACGCGTTCGATGTGGGTCATGAAAAAATGCAGGAGGCGAAATTCGGTTGGCCCCATCGACAGCGTACTGCCGTGGCCTGAAATTTTGTGAGAGGTTGGGTCGAGGCGAAGCCCGTGATATTCGATGACATCTTGCGTCAGTTCCGGAGCCCGCCGACGCAGCACCGCTTTGATCCGCGCTTCGAGCTCACGCACGGAAAACGGCTTGGTCATGTAATCATCCGCGCCACTTTCAAGGCCCTTGAGCTTGTCTTCCTCTTCGCCTTTCGCGGTGAGCAGAATAATCGGTAAGGATTTAGTGCGTGAATCGGCGCGCAGTCGGCGAGCTAACTCAACACCGCTCATGCCAGGCAGCATCCAATCCAGCAATGCCAAATCCGGCAACTCCAATTGCACTTGCTTCAATGCGCTTTCGGCGCTGTCGTGGGTGAGCACACGATAGCCGCCCATTTCCAGATTGATTTGGATCAGGTCTTGTATTGCAGGTTCGTCTTCAACGACGAGGATGGTCGGGTTCATAGCATCACACTACCTTTCTATTGACCTACACATGATATTTCAGGTTTGTGAAGGTAATGTGACAGCTTATTTTCAGGAGGTATGTGCCTGGACGTCGGAATTTTCTGCATATTTGCCACTCAATACCAACGTATCATATGGACTATCAAATTCATATAAGCACCCATCATCAGGACGCAGTCATGGCAGGACTCACCCCCATTTCACCTCGCCCCACCGAAATTAAATTGCACCAAAAGTCACGCGAATTGGAAATCCATTTCGACGACGAGGCCGAATTTCGCTTTTCATGCGAATTCCTGCGCGTTCATTCGCCCTCAGCCGAGGTGCGCGGTCACGGGCCAGGGCAAGAAGTGTTGCAAGTGGGGAAGCGTAATATCGACATTACTGCCATAGAACCGGTTGGCAGCTACGCGGTCAAATTGGTGTTTTCTGACGGGCACGATACGGGTTTGTATTCCTGGGATTATTTTTACGATTTGGGCAAACGTCAGGATAGTTATTGGCAGACGTATCTGGCACGAATTGCGCAATCGGGTGCGAGTCGCGAGTAAAAAATAAGTAAAAGCAACAGGCAAAAAAGGCAAAAAAGCAATGACAAAAACAACCCATTTTGGTTTTCAGGAAGTTGACGAGGAACAAAAGTCTGGCAAGGTGCGTGAGGTATTTGCCTCGGTCGCGCCCAGCTACGACATCATGAATGACTTGATGTCGGGTGGGCTGCATCGGCTCTGGAAAAAATTCACGGTTGATCTTGCCAACGTTAAGCCAGGCGAAAAGGTGCTCGACGTCGCCTCCGGCTCCGGCGATCTGGCGATGACGTTTGCGAAAACAGCCGGCGCGGCGAATGTCTGGCAAACCGATATTAATGAGGCGATGCTGAAGGTGGGCCGGGATCGATTGATTAACCAGGGCTTGTCGTTGCCTGCGGCATTGTGTGATGCTGAAAAATTGCCATTTGCGAGCGAGTCTTTTGATCTGGTGACGGTAGCTTTTGGTCTGCGCAATATGACCCACAAAGACATTGCATTGCGTGAAATGACGCGGGTGCTTAAAACCGGTGGTCGTTTGTTAGTGCTGGAGTTTTCTAAAGTACACGAGGCACTGAAAAAACCCTACGACCTGTATTCGTTTAATTTACTCCCGTTAATGGGCAAATATGTGGCAAAAGACGAGGCAAGTTATCGTTATTTGGCGGAATCGATTCGCATGCATCCCGATCAGGAAACGCTCAGGCACATGATGTCAGCAGCCGGCTTATCGCGCGTCGAATATTTTAATCTAACGGCAGGCATTGCTGCGCTGCATAAAGGCATCAAGTTGTAGGTGGGAGAGCGTTAGAAAACAGTCCGAAGGCTTGATTTCCGCCTGAAAGCATCCATTTCAAAATGTGTTACTGGATACAATATCGATAAATTCGATATGAAAAAATATCACTTGAAGCGCTCTCGGAGGTTTGTATGAAAACAGTTATAGCCAGTATTTTGATCGTGATAATGAGCTTTGCATCACTTGGCTTTTCGCCTGATGCGGAGGCGAAAAAGCGCTTCGGCGGTGGCCAATCTAGCGGCATGCAGCGCGACTCGGTCAAGCGTGATGCGGGTACGCCGCCCAAGCCCGCTACGCCGCCGCAGACAGCACCAGCGGGCGCGGCTCCTGCCGCGGGCGCCGTCCCTCCGGTCGCACCGGCAGCCTCGGGCATGCGCAAATGGCTAGGGCCGCTTGCTGGTTTGGCGGCGGGCGGCTTGCTGGCGTCGATGCTAATGGGGCACGGATTTGACGGCCTCAAGATTTTTGATATGTTGCTGATCGCCGGTATCGCGTTCGCTGGCTTTATGTTGATTCGTGCATTTATGCGCAAAAAAGCGATGACAGCGGCTGCTGGCAGTGGCGTACACAGCATGCAATATGCCGGCGCAGGTGCGGCCAATAACCCGTCTCAGCCCGCGCCACGAGAAATGCCACGTAGCGTATTTTCTTCGCCCGAGCCAGCGACGCCGAATGTATCGGGAGGCCGTATTGTTGCCCCCGAAATTGGTAGCCGATTGGCGGATGGAAATGCGTCTGCGGCACAAATCGAAGCGGCCACCTTAAATCCGCGTATTCCGGCAGATTTTGCAGTCGCACCGTTTGAGCGTCAAGCCGAGTCGTCTTTCATACGCCTGCAAGCTGCAAATGATGCCAAGGACCTGGAAGACATCCGCGACTTCACCTCGCCCGAGATGTTTGCCGAGATATCAATGCAGCTTAAAGAGCGCGGCGATGCGGTGCAACGCACTGAAGTAGTGACGCTAAGTGTCAATGTTCTGGAGGTGGTGACCGAGAATAACCGCGCGATTGCCAGCGTGCGCTACACCGGCACGATTCGCGAAGAAGTGGGTGCTCTGCCTGAGCCGTTTGATGAGGTTTGGCATGTTGCCAAAAACCTCAATGACCCTCAAGCGACATGGAAGCTGGCGGGAATTCAACAACTTTCCTAGCCTGAATATTGATTGTGAATAGCACTGCGATAGATTATCCGGTCGTCAAATTTATGAACCATGTGCTGGCGGATTACCCGCTAGCGCGAGAGCTGCTTAAAACAGACGCTGGTAAAACGATTGAAGCCACCGTAGGGCCTATATCGGCGCGGCTGCGGGTTTCGCAAAACGGCGATTTTGAATTGATCGGCATAGCGAAAAGCGCTGCTGCTGAGGTGCCAGATGCGGCCCCGGAAGTTGTTCCGATATTTGCTTCGATAGTTGCTCTGGACGCCGCGCCAGACGTGGCGTTCCGCATATCGGCAAGCTTGCTTCCGCGTCTGGCCCGCGGTGACGAGTCGGCATTCTCGGAAGTCGCCTTTGAAGGTAATAGCGAGTTCGCGTCTACGCTATCTTCAATTGCGCGCAATATCAATTGGGATGTGGAAGAGGATTTAAGCCATGTCATTGGCGATATGGCGGCGCGACGGATGGTTGGCAGCGCAAGCGCAGCACGCGAATGGTCACGAGAGGCAGAGTCGAGATTATTGGCGAATGTTGCGGAATATCTGACCGAGGAAAAGCGCGCCTTCACCAGCAAGCGAGAACTGGAATCTTTAGCGAGCGAAAATGAAAATGTGCGTGACGCGGTGGCGCGACTGGAAGCAAAAATTAATGCCGTCTTGAAATCGGTAGGCGCAAGGGTGGGCAACCAACATTAGCCAACGAGATCGATGCGCAGGCTAAATTTTTCGGGTTTGTTCCTAGTCCCGGTCTTAGCCCTAGCCCTAGCCCTAGCCCTAGTCCCTACCTTCGATTTGGTCGGGATTGGCCTATTTTGTTTAGTTGTGCATAGCGTTGTAATTATTGCTTCTAATAATTCTCGCCAGAATTTCTTGTTGAACATGCCAACGAAGGATTTTATAAACGCGTTTTCACCGTCGTTTTTAATTCAGTTTTCACAATTCAGTGTTTTTTTGGAAAGCCGCTCGCCCTGTGCCCAAGCTGACAAAATCTGCGCCTAACTCAACCGTACCCGAAAGCCCGAACGCGCCGCCTTATTCACCCAAACCACCTAACCAGCCTAAGGCGCCGATCGGCATTGTGAGCCGAATCATCCGCGCATTGCTGGCAATACCGGCCGCGCTGTGGCTGTTTGTCGAGGAGTGGTTGTGGGACGCAATGCTTTCTTTGACCAGTGCGCTCGCGAAATTACCACTCATCCGCTGGGTGGAATCGCAAATCGTTAAATTGCCTCCCTACGCCGCGTTGATTGCATTTTTGATTCCCGTTGCGGTCTTGTTGCCGTTTAAGTTAGCCGCGTTTTGGTTGATCGCGCATGGCAACAGTGTGCTGGGTGCAATTGTGTTCGTAGTGGCCAAAATTATCGGCACCGCATTCTTAGCGCGCATCTTCGCATTGACCAAAGCTGCGCTGATGACGATTGCCTGGTTTGCACGCGCATACGAAGTCTTGCAAGCGTGGAAGCAGCGCATTTATGCCTATGTGCGTGCGTTGCCGCTTTATCAGGCCATGCGGTTTCGGATGCGCGCGCTCAAACGACAATTCAAGATGTGGTGGCAGCGCATGCGGGCTCACTAGCTATACATACCGTTCGCTTACATCGAACTTCGCGCGCTTTTTCAAGCGCGTTGGGGCGCAAGACACAGTAATTAACAGCAGAAGCGCCCTGTTACGGCCATCTTAGGTAGTTTTGCACCGTATAATTCATCGAGAACAATGTGATGAAACCTAATTGCGCGGTCTGAAGTTGGTGTCGCTCGGGTAGGCAATAATAGGGTGCGGCGACATTCGATGAATTCAGCGGGCCGCTGTGTTGACTGCAAGCTGTAGAATCGAAAAAACTAATAAATCTGTAGCCATGTGATGGCGTGCAGGGAGATCAAGATGGAGCGCACCAAACAACCCAAACGTCGCCGCGCCGAGCGATATCGCCGCATCATCATTGCGATTGGGCTTTTTATTGTCCTCGATTTAATCGTGCTGGCCGCGACCCTGTTTCTGTCACACCAAATTCTGGAAGACGTCGCCACCGTTAATTTGGCCGGTCGCCAGCGCATGCTCTCGCAGCGCATCGCGAAAACTATTTATGCTGCAGAAGCGGAGCAATCCACCGCGCAAACCGCTAATGGAACGCTGTCTGAGTTGAAAGCCGCGACGGCGCTGTTTGACTCAACATTGCGCGGCTTTACGGTCGGCGGGGGCACCCTGGGTGTCAACGGGCAGGAGTTGAGAATCAAGGCTCTGGAGGGTGAGGCGCCTCGAAATATACTGAGGCGAGCCGCGATCTTATGGACACCTTATGTGGCGCTCATTGACCCGTTGACGGGCGAGATTACGCCCGCGGCGGAAACAATTCGCAAAGCGTCTGAATACAGCAAGATCAATAGCAACAAGCTGCTTGATCTGATGAATCAATTGACGGCTGCGCTGGAAGAAAACGTCGCCGACAAAACAGATATTTTACGGCTGGTGCAGATTGTGGGCGTGGTCCTCGCGCTCGCGAATTTTGCCTTTATTGTCTTCAAGCTGATTGGACGGTTGCGCGCGCAGGACGCCTTGGTAAAACAGCAGCAACGAGAAAATGCGCAAATTTTTGCCACCATTCGGGACGGATTATTTTTACTTCACCCCGATGGCATGATTGGTTCGCAGATGTCGGCATCGCTGCCAACGGTTATTGGTAAACGAGTTGCGCCGGGCGATGATTTCCTGAGCGTTCTTGAGACGTTGGTGCCCGAAAAGGAGCATGAAGCCGCGAAAGAATACATCAGCCTTTTGTTTGGTGATCGCGTAAAAGAAAGTCTGGTGGCGAGCTTGAACCCGTTAAGCCAGCTTGAGTTGCGGGCGGCGGATGGCGGAGGCGACGTCGGCAAAGAGGCCGACAGCAGCGCGTCACGTTTTGTGAGTTTGCAGTTTAGCCGCGTAAAAGGCGAAAAAAATGAAATGGGCGTCCGGCAGACCACCCATCTGTTGGTCACGGTGCACGACGTGTCAGAACGAGTACGTCTCATCCAGGCGGTGAAAGACGCGGAGATGCGTGCGCAGGAGGAAATCAAAGGTTTGCTCGATTTGCTGGAGCTGGAACCTGCCGTGTCAAGGCGATTCTTGAATGACACCGAGCAATCGCTGGACGCAATCAACGATGCCTTGCGAGGTGCAGGGCAGACGCGTGATTATCCTTCCACGATCAGCGAAATTTTCCGCCGTGTGCATCATCTGAAAGGCGAAGCAGCCGCGCATAGTCTGTCGCTGTTTGAAACCTTGGCCCATCGGTTTGAAAATATTTTGAGTGAGTTACGTGATCGTCCAAATTTGAAAGGCGAAGATTTGCTGGCGATCCCGCCGCACCTTGAAGATATTTACAGTCGCACCGCGAAACTGCGTTCGCTGGCCGAACGGATGACCAGCAAAGATGCGCACCTTACCCAGAATGCCGCGTCAGGCCATGAGTTCGGCTATATGCTGGAAGCACTTGCCGAAAAAGTCGCCATCAACCAGAAGAAAAAAGTCCGTGTCACAGCCGATGTGCCCGACTTCGGGTCACTTCCCGACAGCAAAGCCACCATGCTTCGCGACATCGCCATACAGTTGGTGAGAAACGCGGTGGTGCACGGGATTGAGGCTACCAACGAGCGCGTGATCAGCAGCAAAACTGAGTCTGGCAATATTCACGTCACCTTGAAACGGCTGGAGGCGGATAAATTTGAATTCGCAGTGCGCGACGATGGGCGTGGTGTTATCCCTGACCATATTCGCGAATCGCTGGTAAAAAGCGGGCGCTATTCGCGGGCAGAAGCAGATTCGCTAGACGAGCGCACCTTGGTAATGAAACTTTTTGAGCCCGGTATTAGTACGTCGCCGACAGTGGACAGCGACGCGGGGCGTGGTGTTGGGCTTGATGTAGTGGCAGAAAAAGTGAAAATCATGGGGGCGCAAATTCGCTTGGGCAGTCGCCCGAATATTTATACCCAGTTCAGCGTCACGTTCTCGTCGGCAGCCTGAATTGAGATGTTTGTCGTTAATCCAGCTTGCGGTTCATTGAACGGCAACACAAGCCGTGAATCAATAATGCGAAAGTCTAAGTAAATAAATGATGCGCCTGCTGATTGTGGATGATTCCAACATTATTCGATCACGAATAATGCGGATTGTGCTGGCGGGCACACTGCCAGGCGCGCAGATTGTAGGGTTGGCACGGGACGGTGCGCAAGCGGTGATGATGTTCAAGGCGCATCAGCCTGACGTGGTGACGATGGACTTGACGATGCCCAATATGGACGGCGTCAAATGTATTGAAGAAATCATTGCGATTAACCCTGATGTGCCGATTCTGGTGGTCTCGGCGTTGGCCGATAAGGCGACCGCAATTTCTGCGCTGCGCAAAGGCGCTCGCGGCTTTCTGAACAAGCCCTTCACTGAAAAGCAATTGATCGCCGCGCTTAAAGAAGTGATCAGTAATGACGAATAGTATTCGAAGGAGCGGACGTTGAATAACAAAGACATCAACGAGGTCGAACTGCGGGTATTTATCACCGCCGTCACGGAATATTTTCAAGCCCTTGCGGGCGAGCCCGCGCAAGTGCGCTCAGCCTATCTCGGTACAGATTTAAGTGTGCCGCAGTCCTATGATTACACTGGCCTCATCACTATTAGCGGCAATTATCGTGGCTGCGTTTACTTCAGCTGTCGTCAGGTGTTGCTCAGACGGTTGCTGGTATGCATGGGTGAGAACGATCACTCGGAATCGAATTTGCTCGATGCAGTAGGCGAGGTAGCCAACACAATTTCAGGAAATGCCCGCAAGCACTTCGGCGCCACCCTCGAAATCTCGGTGCCCGTGACCATACACGGACCAACCGAGAGTATTCGGGCGGCAGTACGCGCCCGCCCGTTTGTGATCACCATCGATTGGCTTGGTCAGGCGGCGATTGTCATGATCGATTTGGAGCGACTCGTCTAGCCTCTCGCGTAGTGCCGTAAAGTAGTGCCGCGGCGAGACGACACTATTTTTAGTCTAAAGATTGTTCAATATAGTGCGAATGACCGAGCTAAATCGAAGGTAAAATCGCGCACCATGCGCCTTTTCCGCCTCCTAAAAATTCTCTCTGTTGTGACCCGCTTCGGCCTTGATGAATATTTGCCGAAGGGTTTCGTGCGCTCGATATTTGGCGGCATATTCTTTTTTAGAACATTTTCAGAACCGCGAGCAGTCAGGCTGCGGCTGGCGCTCGAAAGTTTGGGGCCAACGTTCATAAAATTTGGGCAGATTCTGTCGACACGCCCAGATTTGGTGCCGGCGGATATTTCTCAGGAGCTCGCGCACCTGCAGGATAACGTTCCGCCTTTCCCCTCTGCTGCCGTGGTCGCAACGCTAAACCGGGTGTATGGACGGCCATACACCGAGGTATTCTCTTCGTTCGATCTCAATCCGATCGCCAGCGCGTCCATCGCGCAGGTGCATTTTGCCGTGATTGCGGAGGGCAAACTGGCTGGCCGCGAGGTCGCCGTAAAAATCCTGCGGCCCGATATTTTGGACGCCATCAATGGCGACGTTCAGCTGCTTTATGTGGTGGCTGATTTTGTCAAGTTAGTGTTTAAAGACGGTGAGCGCCTGCGACCAACCGAGGTGGTGGCTGAGTTCGACAAGACTATCCACGACGAACTTGATCTGGTCCGAGAAGCCGCAAACGCATCCACGCTGCGCCGCAATTTTGCAGACGGCACATTGCTCTACGTGCCAGAAGTTTATTTTGACTATACGCATCGCGAAGTGCTGGTGTTGGAGCGAATAGATGCCATTCCCGTGAACGATTTGGCGCAGATCAAGGCTTACAACATTGATGTTGCGAGATTGGCGGCCGATGGCGTCAAGATTTTTTTCACTCAGGTTTTTCGAGACGGGTTTTTCCACGCAGACATGCATCCCGGCAATATTTTTGTGGGTAAAAACGGCATTTATTCCGGTGTTGACTTCGGCATCATGGGAACGCTCTCTGATGAAGATAAAAATTACCTCGCGCGCAATTTTGCGGCCTTCTTCAACCGGGATTACAACGCCGTTGCAGTGGCGCATATCGAAGCCGGCTGGGTGCCCCGAAACACGCGAGTGGATGAGTTTGAAGGTGCCATTCGTAGCGTGTGTGAACCAATTTTTGATAAACCACTGAACGAAATTTCATTTGGCAAAGTGTTGCTTCGACTGTTTGAGGTTTCTAGACGCTTTCAGATGGAAATTCAACCGCAATTGGTTCTACTACAAAAAACACTGCTGCAAGTCGAAGGATTAGGGCGACAGCTTTATCCGGAGCTTGATCTTCGTCCTATTGCGCAACCGATTTTGAAGCGCTGGCTATCAGAACAAATTGGTCCGCGAGGCTTGCTTAAACAACTGCGTAAAGAAGGCCCGATTTGGATCAGCAGTTTGCCGCAGCTGCCTCGGCTGGTGCACCGGGCGCTTGAGGCTAATCCCAGCGAGAAGCTGGCCGCGATCGAGCGTGCCATTATCCGGGTTGAGCAAACTCAGCGCTGGCAGACGTATGTGCTGATTTTGTTGGTGGCTGCGCTGGTGGCGGTGATCGGCGGCTACCTTTATTTGGTGCTGGTATTTTGAGCGCTGGTGCTCGTTGCGATAGGCGCATTTGAATATGTTTTCAGTCTTGCGCCTGTTTACACGGCGCGCTGTTTTGCTACACTTTTGTATCGCATGAAATTCTGTCCGACAAGCGCTTTCTGGCGTTGCGGTGCGGATCAACTTATTGGGTAAAAAGGACACATCGGCAATGAATGCGCTCCTCGGTTTCGTGGTGGTCTACTTGTTGGGCACTCTGGCTATTGGCCTGTTCGCCGCGACTCGCGTAAAAACCTCAACGGACTTCGCCCTGGCCGGACGCAGCCTGCCGCTGGCGATGATTATCACCACCACCTTCGCGACGTGGTTTGGCGCGGAAACGGTATTAGGTATCAGCGCCAAATTTGTGCAGGGCGGGCTCAATAACGTGGTGGAAGATCCGTTCGGGGCGTCAATGTGCCTGGTGTTGGTAGGGGTATTTTTTGCTGCGAAGCTTTACCGCATGACGCTTTTGACGATCGGCGATTTTTATCGAAAACGCTATGGCAAAACCGTCGAAATATTTTGCTCGGTCGCCATCATTTTCTCGTACCTTGGCTGGGTCGCTGCTCAGGTAACGGCGCTGGGCCTAGTGTTTAACGTCGTCAGCAATGGGGCCATCAGCGTGGACATGGGCATGTTGATTGGTACGTTGTCGGTGCTGGTTTATGTCATTTTCGGCGGCATGCTGGCGATTGCATGGACTGATTTTATTCAAGTGATTGTGTTGGTGGTGGGGCTGTCGATCATCGCGGTGATGGCGGGCAATCTTGCCGGCGGGCCGGATAAAGTACTGGCCTTGGCTCAAACCAATGACTGGTTCAAGTTTTTCCCGGAGCCGAAATTTCATGACGTGATTTTCTTTATCGCGGCGGCGATCACGATGATGCTGGGCTCCATTCCTCAGCAGGATATTTTCCAGCGAGTGATGTCAGCAAAAAATTCCAAAACCGCCCAGCGTGGCGCAGTCATTGGCGGTTTGTGTTACCTGGCGTTTGCGTTTGTACCCATGTTTATCGTTGCCTGTGCGGTGCTGATCATGCCTGCTGAAACCAAGGATTTGTTGGCGAACGACCCGCAGCGTGTATTGCCCACACTGGTGCTGAAATTCATGCCGTTTGCGGCGCAGGTATTATTTTTTGGCGCGCTTTTGTCGGCGATAAAATCGACGGCATCGGCAACGCTGTTGGCACCTTCCACCAGTTTTGTCGAAAATATCTACAAAAATTTTCGCCCTGGCCTGACGGATAAACAAGAGCTTTTTGCGTTTCGGGTCACCCTGTTTATTTTTACGGCTTGCGTGCTGGCCTACGCGGTGGTGATGAAAGGTACGCCCATTTATGAAATGGTTTCTGGCGCCTATCAGGTTACGTTGGTCGGCGCGTTCGTGCCACTGGTAAGCGGTCTGTACTGGAAACGGGCAACGCGATATGGAGCGATTGCCTCAATTGTTTTCGGTATTCTCACCTGGATTATGTTTTTAGCGACGCCCTTGGGAATCTCTTTCCCCGCGCAGCTCGCTGGCGTATTGATGGCAGGGGTTGGCATGATCGGCGGCTCACTGCTTTCCAAACCGCACGAGCACCATGCGCATGGCGCTGACGAGCATTCCCATACTTCACACTCGCCCCTCGGCCACGACGTTGCCGGTCAAGGGCGAAGCGCGGCGCATGCCGTCAAGCAAGCCTGATGACGGCCAGCATAGGCCGCAACTCCAGCGCCACGTCGTACCATGCGCCATAGCCACGTAGCAGCGTGCTTGCACCCAACCCGAGCATCCATCCCATCCGCAAATTAACCCTCGAATTCTGTAGTTCAACGGTTAGCCGTTGAGTCGTCGGTGCCGCAGCCCTAATCTGTCGATGTGCGCGGTGGGTTTGTTGTTTGCCCATGTCGCGTAATTTCAAAAAACGGGTTCGTTATGTTTAAAGCCTTCGGAAACTTCCTTCATCGCACCCCCTGGTGGGCGATGCTTCTTATCGGGCTGCTCACCCTCATTTTGCTCGGCATTTTTACGCTGCCTGCGCAGGTCATCCGCTTATCCAGCAGCGGCGAAACTCCGGAAATAAATCGGGCCATCAAGCGCGAAATTGATTCGGCATTCGGCGATTCCGCACTCGGGCTTGCTGAAGGCGTGGTGTCGGCGATGCGTGAGCGTACCAATGACCCGGCGCGTCGCCGTGAACTCGATTTGGCGCAAGAAGGCATTGCCGAGGCGCGCAAGGAAATTTTTAATGCGCAGGACGAAATCAAGCGCGCGGTGACCGAAGCGGCGAAGGATGCAAGCGGCGCGGCGGCGGATGCTGCGCAGGCGGTACGCGAAGCCGCCAAAGAATCGACCGTCAATGCGATCGAGGCCGCACGCGCGGCAACTGAAGCGTTGTTGGAGAGCGCCACTGAGCGCCGCGAAGCGATTGAAGAAGCGCGTGCCGACGTCGAAAAATCGCTGAAATCGGCGGGCTTGGTGGCTCCCGAAACACTGAAGTCGCTCAACGAGCAGCTGCAAGCCGCTAAGACTCAGGAAGATGCCGCGAAAAAAGCGCTCGATGCTCTGACTAAATCTCAAGTCGAGGCCGCCAAGAGCAATTTCAAATTGGATTTCGATGTCAACGGTACCAAATTTAAAATTGGTAACGATGAAAACGCGAAAGAGGGGCTTCGTGAGGGACTCAAATCAGCCATAAAATCCGGGATTGGCGAGGGCATCAGGCAAGGCGCCAAGACTGATGTTAAGCGAGGCGATAAAATGGCGGGCAATGCGGGTGCTAGTACCACCTTGCCCCCAACCCTACCGAGCGCTCCAGGCGCAACTCTCACAGCACCTGCGCCCCCTGTTTCACCTACTTCACCGGTTTCACCTACCTCACCTGCGCCACCTGCCGCACCCGCACCACCGGTATTCTCGCCCTTACCAGCCGAGCTTCGGCAGGATATCCATGCGAAAGTTGCGCAAGATGTGAAGCGAATCGGTTTGGGCAGCGCCTTGATTCTGGCGTTCATCCCGGTGTTTTTTATGACGCTGATTGCCAAGTTTTTGATTGATCGCTCGCGCCGTGCGCAAGCATTTGGCGAGAGCCAGAAAAAAGTAGCCGAGGCCCAGTCAGCCAGTCGCCAATTGATGGAAGCCCGCCTGCAGGCACTTCAAGCGCAGGTCGAGCCGCACTTTCTTTACAACACGCTGGCCAATGTTCAGGCGTTGACTGAAGTAGACCCGCCGGCCGCCAACAAAATGGTGGGGCATTTGATTGAGTATTTGCGCGCCGCATTACCTAAAATGCGCGAGACCTCGTCCACGGTGGGGCAAGAAGTTGAGCTGGCGCGAGCGTACCTGAATATCCTCAAAATGCGTATGGTGGAGCGGCTTGATTTTTCGATTAGTGTTCCCGATGAATTAAGCAATGTGCCGTTTCCGCCCCTGATGTTGCCCTCACTGGTTGAAAACGCTATCAAGCATGGCCTCGAGCCGGTTCGCGAAGGCGGCCGCATTGATATCATCGCCGAGAAAGTCGGGGAACGGTTTCGCATCGTGGTTAAAGACACGGGGCGCGGCCTGTCGGCTAACGGCACCACCAGCGCGGATGCCGAAACCGGGGGCGGCGTGGGGTTGTCGAATATTCGCGAACGTCTATTGGCGCTTTACGGCGAAACGGCCAGGCTGTCGCTGGAATCCAATGTGCCTAAAGGGGTGATCGCCTCGATCGAAATCCCAGCTGAGGCGATGATGCGGTTTTCAGCACTGGGCGCCATTCCCACAACCAAAATCGGTTCTGGGGGGCCCGGCAATAAGAACGCGAGCATGAACACTAACGGGAACACAAAGGGCGCATCCAAGAGCTGGGCGGGCCGCACCATGAGCGCCGTTGGCACGACCCATAGCGTGTGGGCGCGCGCCATGTCGTTTACCTTTATCGGCATTATGGCGGCGCTGGCGATCATGTTTGGGCTGGCACTTGCGGCGATGGCAGCAGGGTGGATGCCGTTCTCGATTGGCAGCAACACAGTGCCGCTGAGCGGCATGGAAGGTATGGCGGTGGGCTCCGTGCTGCTGCTGTTTGTATTCGGCCTGTTGGCACTGGTGGCCTTGCTGGTGGTCGCCATTATTTACGGCCTTGGTGTATTAGCGGCGGGATTGCTGGTTTTTATACCGTTGATGATCCTCATTTCAGTATTTCCGGCACTGTCGCCATTCGTACTGTTGGGCTTGATTATTTATTGGTGGTTTTGGCGGCGCAAACCCAAACATAAAACTGCATCTGTACCCAAGCCCAGCGCAGCGGTCAACGTAAGCGAAGTCGGCATAACGCCCACGATACCGCCAAAGTTGCCACCAAATTAAGGGACAATCTGGGATACCTCATCTATTGGTCCAAAAAATGACGACATCGCAAACTGACACCACCATTACCGCCATCCTCGCTGAGGACGAGCCGATCCTGCGTGCCCAGCTCAAACTAAAGCTCAGCAAGCTATGGCCCGAGCTGCAAATTTTGGCGGATGTGGGCGACGGTGAGGCCGCACTGGAAGCCATTTTTGAACATCAACCGCGGCTCGCCTTTCTGGATATTCAGATGCCGGAGATGACCGGCGTCGAGGTGGCCAAAAATGTTGCCGCCAGCAAAGAGCTCAACTGCCATATCGTGTTCGTGACAGCGTTCGATCAATATGCCGTTGACGCGTTTAATACCGGCGCCATCGATTACGTGCTGAAACCCTACACTGATGACCGCTTGGCGGTCGCGGTGACGCGCCTCAAGAATCGGCTGAACGCGGTGCCCGCTGCGCCGCCGCAAGACCTGCAAGCGCTCATTTCTCATTTGTCGGCAAAGCTTAATCCGCAAGTAGAACGACTGAAATGGATCAAGGCCAATATCGGATCAAATTTGCGCCTGATCCCGATTGATGATGTGTTGTTTTTTCAATCAGACGAAAAATACACGCTGGTGGCCACTAGAGATTTTGATGCGCTGATTAAAACGCCGATCAAGGAGCTGCTGGACGGTTTGGATCAAGAGCAATTTTGGCAAATTCATCGCTCCACGGTGGTCAACGCGACCGCGATTGATGGCGTGACACGCGATTTTCGTGGTCAAGCCACGGTGAAAGTGAAAGGGCGCAAGGAAAATCTGACCGTCAGCCGACCGTTTTCTCATTTATTCAAGCAGATGTGAGTTATCGGTCGGAAAGGCGATGCTGGTAAAAAATTCAAACCCCAGTATCTACGGGTATTTTGAGCCATTTCTGCGCCAAACGCCCCGCAGATAAACGGGTTTTAATTTTCGATGTCGGGTGCGCGCCGGTGGTTTGTAGCTTTATGATTTTGTGACACGGATTCCGCGCCGCATATTTCCACTTTCATCACGCTTTCTTTTGTTTTGTCGTTCGTGGCGCGCAGCAACCATTGCCGTCCGGCAAAATACTTAGATGCATAATTCGAATAAAAGCGTGTGAGATGAAATCAATTCCGTGGCGTCTCTACGGCGGCTTCATCGGGATGACCGGGATTTTGCCCGGCGTTGCTTTCGGACTGGCCATCTATGCGGGCTACAAGCAATCCGGGTTAGCCATGGTTGCGGGCACTATTCTGGGCGCGTTACTGATGGTGTTTACGGTGTTTTGGTATCGCAGCGCCATGCGTTTACGCGACCCTACATTTACCTTTGCGGACGCCTCCACACATCACGAGGCCACGTTCGAACTAAGCATTCCGGCGGATGAGGCATTCGCACTTTGTGTCGCGGCGGTGCAAGTCATGCCGGGCTTTTTCTCGACTCGCACCTCAACCGAAACGCGTCGCATTGAAGGTACCACCGGCGGCGGCAGTGCAGGCTATTTTTCGTTTGCATCAGGTGGCGAAACAATTCAAATTGTGGTTGGCTCACGCGGGCGCGTGGCGTCGTACGTTCGCATAGAAAGCCGCCCCAGTGATTTATTTTTGGTGCTTGATTTTGGTAAAAACCGCCAGAATATCCGCGTGATCGTGGCGCGTCTGAACGAACAAATCGCGCGACGGTTTGACGATCAGCGACTCGCCAAAGAGCGTGCCGAGATGGATCGTGCGCTGACCGATGCCAAGCTCGCAAAATTGCAGGCGCAGATTGAGCCCCATTTTTTATACAACACCTTGGCCAACGCACAATTACTCACGCGGAGCGACCCGAAGCGTGCGGATGAAATGCTGGGAAATCTTATCGTTTATTTGCGAAATGCCTTACCGCATTCCGCCGAAATCGAGGCGTCACCGAATGCGGGTTCATTCTCGACGCTGGGCCGTGAAATTGAACGATCCCGCGCTTATCTTGAAATTTTAAAAATTCGCATGGGAACCCGATTAAATGTTGAGATTGACGTGCCTGTAGCACTCGCCCATGTCTCATTTTTGCCGATGATGGTGCAAACGCTCGTCGAGAATGCGATAAAACATGGCTTGGAGCCCAAGCTCGGTGGCGGCACCGTTCTGATCTGCGCGGCCTCAACCAAGAACGCGCTTACCCTGAGCGTTGCCGACAATGGCGTAGGCCCGAAAGGCGGCACCTCGGGAACCGGTTTGGGACTCAAGAATATGCGTGAACGGCTGAAGCTGACTTATGGCGAGGCTGCGTCACTTTCGCTATCGCTGAATGTGCCCAGCGGCATGGTGGCAACGATTACAATTCCGCTCATGACTTAGATTCATTTTTCTATGCACTTCTTAGCCTATTTCCGAGCCGATTTAAACCCGATCAATCCTCGTTAAAAGCTCTCAGAGATGACAAAAAATAATCCCACCGCAGTCGTTGCTGAAGATGAAGAGCTGCTTCGAATAGAACTTGTCTCACAATTAAAACGTGCTTGGCCTGAGCTTCAAATCATTGCCGAGGCCGAGGACGGTGCGGCGGCCCTTGAAGAAATCGCCGCACATAAACCGGATGTCGCCTTTCTCGATATTCGAATGCCGGGTCTGACTGGGCTGGATGTGGCCGCGGCGCTCAAAGACTGCTCGCCGCAAACGCGTATCGTTTTTGTTACTGCTTATGAGCAATACGCGATTGACGCGTTTGAAAAAGGTGCCATTGATTATTTGCTAAAACCGATTTCGGCCGAACGATTAAGCGCCACCATCGCTAGGCTAAAGTCGCCAATCACCAGCACTGGTGCGGCGTTTGGCGAAGGCGGTGATGCTGTGGGCGCACTGTTGGCGCAACTCAAGGTCAGCATGCAGGCGGAGAAAAAACATGAGCCGCTCGCCTGGATCACGGCAGGCACGGGCAAAGATACCAAGCTGATCATGATCGACGAAGTGGCCTATTTTCAGGCCGACAGCAAATATACGGTGGTGATGACGGGGGAAGGCGAAGCGCTGATTCGCACGCCCATTAAAGAGTTGCTCGAACAGCTGGACGCCGCGCATTTCAAACAAATCCATCGCGCCACGATTGTCAATCTGCACGCGATTAAAGCAGTATCGCGCGATGAAACCGGCAAGGGCATAATCAAGCTGAAAACACGCCCGGAAACGTTACAGGTGAGCCAGCCGTTTATGCATTTGTTCCGCAATATGTAAGGTCAATAAAATATGATTTATGCGCTCGGCGACAAAACTCCTCAACTCAAGGGCAACAATTACATTGCGCCCAACGCCATCGTCGTGGGCGATGTGGTGCTTGAAAAAAACGCGAGCGTATGGTGGAACGTGACCATACGCGGCGATAACGACACCATTACCATTGGTGAAAACGTCAATATCCAGGACGGCTCGGTATTGCATACAGATGAGGGCGTTCCGCTGACCTTGGAGCGCAACGTCAGCGTGGGACATATGGCTATGCTGCATGGCTGCACGGTTCGCGAAGGCTCGCTGATTGGCATCAAAGCGGTGGTGCTTAATCATGCGGTGATCGGCCGCCATTGTTTGATTGGCGCGAATTCATTGATTCCCGAGGGTAAGGTGATACCGGATCGCTCGCTGGTCGTGGGCTCCCCTGGTCGTGTTATCCGGCAGCTAACGGATGCTGAGGTCGCCATGTTGCAGGGCATCACGCAACACTATCTTGATAACGCCGCTCGCTACGCAACATCACTCATAGCAGTCTAGCCGCCTGGCCCGTCTACCGGCCGCCGCGGCTACTGTTCAGGCGGCGCGACACTTCCGCATATGCTCAATTCATCCACAGCCTCAAAAACCCACGCTGCCCGTGCTGGCCGTGCAGCGTTGTCCGATACCCGCATCGGTGCGGGGCCGCGTATGCGCGCGGGTCCGGGTGCGCTGGTGGTGTATTCGCTGACGATCATTTACGCGAGTCTAAATCCGTTCTTTGGGTGGCGCGCGGCAGAATCATTTGTACTGTTCTCATTGCCCAAATATTGGTCGATATTTGATATTGCGATTAATTTTGTTGCCTACACGCCGCTGGGTGCGCTGGTGGCGGCGATTTGGCGATTTCGTGTGCGCCGTCGCTTGGGGCCTGTGGCCATTCCGGCGTCGGTTGATGTTCACGCCTGGCTAATCAGTGTGGCGACGGCCATCACGCTTTCGTTCACGCTGGAATATGCCCAATCATTCCTGCCGGGCAGGGTTTCATCCATGTTTGATTGGGTGGCAAATTCAATCGGCGCGATGGTGGGCGCGACCGTGGTGCTGGTGCCGCCTGGTCGGCGGGCGCTGTCGCGAATTGAGCAATGGCGGCATCGACATTTTTCTTATGGCGTGCAAACCGAATGGGGTTTGTTGCTGCTGGCAATTTGGTTTTTTTCACAACTCAATCCCGCTATCCCGTTTTTTGAAGCGGGCAATGTTGTTAACAGCACGAACGGCACCGCCGGTTCGATTGGCACAGGCCTTGCGCCGGTTTTTACCGGCGGCGAGCGGCCACACCCGTACGATCCGCTTTTTTTATTGCCACAAGCGGTCGCGATCACCTTCAATGTGTGCGGATTCGCGCTATTCATATCGTTGTTGTTACATCCTGCCAATCGGGCTTGGGTGAGTGTGCTGGTGATCATGGCGCTAGGATTTCTGGCAAAAGTATCGATGGCGGCGATGTTGCTAAAAGCGCCCTTGCTTATCGCGTGGATGGGACCAGGCACGGTGATTGGTTTAAGCTCAGGGTTCCTGTTGTTTACTTTTTTTGCGCAACGTTCGTTCCGATGGCGCGCATTTTCTGCCACCCTTTTTGTATTTGCGGGCGCACTGTTGGCAAAAATTACCGGGGTCTACGGCACCTGGAGCGACACTCTGCGATTATTTGATTGGCCATATGGACAGTTGCTAAATTTTGCCAGTCTCACTCGCTGGGTGCACGAAGTCTGGCCGCTACTGGCCTTGATTTTTTTAGCATCGCTATTTGTGAAGCATCGCTTTGAACATTAACGCGCTTAGGAAGATTTAACTTTGAGGATATTTTGATGAGCAATGAAGTGGATGCCGCGGATAAAAGCTTTTTCAAACATCATGTTTTTTTCTGCGTGAACCAGCGGGACAAAGGGCGCAAATGTTGTGCGCAGCACGACGCAGAAGGCGTGCGCGCCTATGCGAAAGACCAGATCAAAAAATTGGGTCTGTCGGGAGAAGGTAACGTTCGCATTAATTCTGCGGGCTGTCTGGATCGCTGCGAAGAAGGACCGGTTTTGGTGATTTACCCAGATAATGTTTGGTATCACTACATCGACAAGGATGACATAGACGAAATTATTCGCGAACATATTCAGCAAGGGCGTGTAGTTGAGCGACTTAAAATCTAGCTAATTTATTGCGCAAAATAATGGCTATACCATTTCCCAATTTTCGCGAATTTATTGCAGGCGCTGCAGGCGCGATTGAGGTCGCATCGCATGTTCGATCCGATCATCAACACAGCGCGATTGCCATCGTCGCGCATCCCCATCCGCTGTTTGGCGGCACGATGGACAATAAAGTGGTGACCACACTCGCGCGAACATTTTTTGACCTCGGCGCTGATGTATATCGGTTCAATTTTCGCGGCGTCGGTGGTAGCGAGGGCGTCCACGATGACGCGCGCGGCGAGACCGATGACATGCTCCGTGTTATCTCACACGCGGTTGCAAGAAATGCGAACGCCTCATCTAAGGGGCCACTATGGCTGGCGGGGTTTTCGTTCGGCGGTGCGGTCACACTGGCCGCTAGCACGCGCCTTAGTGAGCTTGCGCCAGGTCTCAGCGCGACGGAAATGGTGCTGATCGCGCCATCGCTGAGCAGGTTGCAGGATAGATCTATTCTGGAGTTGAAGCCGCCGGACTCAACGCTGGTAGTGCACGGCGAACTTGACGAGACGGTGCCGCTCAGCGAACCCCTGGATTGGGCGCGGGGCCATAATTTGCCGATTACGCTCATACCGGGGGCAGAGCATTTTTTCCACCAACGCCTGCATATTCTTAAAAGCGTGGTTTCCCGACATATTAGGGGTGGCGGTTGCGGTGAGCGCACAGATCATTCCTAGACTTAGCCATCGCAAATGCTTAATTGCGGACGTATTTGAAAATTGTGAACTAGTTCATTTTTTCAAATCCTGCCGAGACGCATACTGGTGACAGACAATCTAAATGTGCAGGTGGGACTAGTGCTTAAAATCATTCCGTTATTTCGCAACCTTTCCGCGAAGCAGCTTGAGAGCGTGGTGTCTCATACGGCGATGGTTGCTTTTGACAAAGGCAGTGTGATCCTGAAAGAAGGCGATATTGCCACGTCTTTTTACGTGATTATTGCGGGCCAGGTAAAGGTCTACATGACAGATGGAAATGATCCCGGCCGAGAAGTCATTCTCAAAACGTTGGGCCCGGGCGATTTTTTTGGCGAGCTGCCGTTGCTGGATCAGGAGCCGCGCTGCGCCAACGTCGCCGCGCTGGACCGCTGCCACTTGCAAGTGCTGTCATATCCGTCATTTCAACGCGTTGTGGAACAGTCTCCTGACATCGCCGTGCGCGTCATGGAAACGCTGGCTACCCGGCTTCGTCACGCTGACCGTAAAATAAATTCGCTCGCCTTGACGGATATTTCGACGCGCATTTCGCGCACGCTGCTGGAGTTAGCCATTGTGTCCAACGGTCGGCGCGTGGTCGGTGAACCGTTTACGCAAAAAGATCTCGCCAGCATGGTGGGCGCATCGCGCGAGATGGTGAACCGTACTTTGCAGGATTTGCAGGACGGCGGCTATATCAATGTTCAACGCAAATCGATTACGATTTTGGATGATCGGCTAGCGGCCCAATACTAAACGCAGCACTTGCCAGCTCCACCAATGCAGAAACGCATTAGCGCTGAATTGTGCGGCGGCGGTGCGCCGACGAAAAAAAGCCCGCTTTGACGCGGGCTTTTTTTATGTCATGCGAAGTGCAATGCTAGCTTTTATATTTGACGCTGCACCCATAGGGTTGCGTGGTAGCCGCCGACACCGGCTTGCCTGCCGCTAGATCATCCAATGCGGCAACTACAAAGTTTTTTGCGCCTTTAACTTCCTCAATTTTGGTGCCGGGCTTGTCGTCAATCGCCCCTGCATACACGACCAACCCCGCCGGATTGATGACGTACATATGTGGCGTGGTTTTGGCACCATAGGTCTTGCCGACCTTGCCATCGGCGTCTGTCATATAGGCATCTGGCGCGGCTTTTTTGTCGGCAATATAGCCACGAAGCTTGTCGTTGCTCAGATAATCCTGATGCCCGGTCTCGGTTGAATTGACGGTCAGCCATACCGTGTCTTTTGCATCGTATTTATTTTGCAGCGTTTGCATGTTGTTGCTGTTGTAGTGCTTTTGCACGAACGGGCAGCCTGGGTTGTGCCATTCCATCACCACGTTTTTGCCTTTGAAATCTGAGAGTTTTACGGTTTTGCCATTCACGTCGGTGAGCGCAAAATCAGGTGCGGCTTGGCCGACCGTGGCAGCAGCCAATGCGCCGCTTGAGAATGATGCCGCAAGCACGGCAGAAGCGATAAGCGTTTTTAACATAGGAACACCTTTCGTAGATTAACGAACTCAATGGATAAATTAAATTTCTAGGACAGACTGTGTTTAGCTGGTTCAAGCTCGTCTTAAACATCCAAAATTTAGTGCCTTCGAGATCAAAAAAGTTTCGCTTGCGGAGTCGACATGAGCGTAAAAAAGGCTTTCTCGCGAAAGCCTTTTTTGTTCCTGCCTGTGCCTTGATAAGAACGCGCCTGAAGCGTTATGCCATCTGCCGCTTCAGCTCGGCATCGACGGCATGCATATACTCCTCAGTGGTGAGATATGGATGATCCGCGCTAATCAGGGTTGCCAGATCTTTGGTCATTTTGCCCGCCTCGACCACATCCACGCAGGCCTTCTCAAGCTTCAACGCAAAGTCCACCACGTCTTGCGTGCCATCCAGACGGCCGCGTGCTTGCAGGCCGCGTGTCCAGGCGTAGATGGAAGCAATCGGGTTCGTTGAGGTCGGCTTGCCTTGCTGATGCATGCGGTAATGGCGGGTCACGGTGCCGTGCGCGGCTTCGGATTCAACAGCTTTGCCATCTGGCGACATCAGCACTGAGGTCATCAGACCCAACGAGCCGTAGCCCTGCGCCACGGTGTCAGATTGCACATCGCCGTCATAGTTTTTACAAGCCCACAAATAACCGCCGCTCCATTTCAGATTCGATGCCACCATGTCGTCAATCAGACGATGTTCATAGGTGATGCCTTCTGCGTCAAATTTTGCTTTAAATTCCGCATCAAAAATTTGTTGGAACAGGTTTTTGAAACGACCGTCGTAGACTTTCAAAATCGTATTTTTAGTCGACAAATACATCGGGTATTTACGCTGCAAGCTGTAGTTAAAACAGGCGCGCGCAAAACCGGCGATGGATTCATCGAGGTTATACATTGACAACGAAATACCCGCGCCAGGCGCTTTGAATACTTCACGCTCAATCGGTGCCGAACCGTCCGTTGGCGTGAATTTAACGGTCAAGGTGCCCGCGCTCGGGAACTGAAAATCGGTGGCGCGATATTGATCGCCAAAACCATGACGCGCGACCACTACCGGCTTATCCCAATGCGCCACTAAACGCGGCACATTCTTGCAAATAATCGGCTCTCGGAAAATGGTGCCGTCAAGAATATTGCGGATGGTGCCGTTGGGCGATTTCCACATTTGCTTGAGGCTAAATTCCTTCACGCGCGCTTCGTCTGGCGTGATCGTCGCACACTTTACAGCGACGCCGTATTGCTTGGTGGCCATAGCTGAATCGACGGTGACTTTGTCGTCAGTGGCATCGCGATGCTCCATCCCCAAATCGTAGTATTTCAGATCAATATCGAGATACGGCAGAATCAATTTTTCACGAATCATCTGCCAGATGATGCGCGTCATCTCATCGCCATCCATTTCAACGACGGGGTTTTTAACTTTAATTTTTGCCATGGAATTCCTGCGGAAAAGGGTGGAAGGAGGGATTGGAAGAGCGAGATTGGGCGAACGAAATGGTTGCCCCAGACAACGGAAACCGCGAATAAAAATTTAGAGCTTGAGTATAACAAATACCGTCTCAAGCCTTCAAAGAATTGCGACAAGGCGATATAAAACACTACAACAGGCGCGGTGTTTGAGGGGTTTTTGTTCCAAACACCCCGCTGGCGCTAGTGTTTAAGTTTCAGGCTAAATAATCAATTTCGCCAGCCACGGTAGCGTAATCGCGCCCAATAGCGCGTGCAGCCCCATGCCCAGGCTCGCGTACGCGCCCGCGCGGGGATGAACCGAATAGGCGCGCGCCGTGCCGATGCCGTGTGCGGCGACACCGACCGCAAAACCGCGCGCCGCCCAATCGCGAACGCCCAATAAATTGAGTAGCGGTGTTGCAATCAATGCGCCGATGATGCCCGTGCTGATAGCAAACACTGCCGCCAGGGTGGGCGAGCCGCCGATTTGTTCGGCGATGCCCATAGCGATTGGCGCGGTGACCGATTTAGGTAAGAGCGACATCACTATGGTTGGCGGAGCCGACAGCAATTTAGCCACCCCGACGGCCACCAGTACCGAGGCCGCGCCGCCGGCCAATACGGCCAGCAGCAAGGGAATCGCGCGCGCGCGAAGCTCGTTCCATAAACGGGCGAGCGGAATTGCGAGTGCTACGGTTGCCGTGCCGAGCAAAAAGTGAACGAATTGCGCGCCTTGAAAATAGGTTTTGTAGTCGGTGCGCGTCAACGTCAGCACGGCAATAATGGTCGCGACCGCGATCAATACCGGATTGGCGAGTGGGTGGCGATTCGTGCGTTGATACGCCATATCGGCCAGCACATAGGCGAGCAGCGTGAGCGTAAGGCCGAATAAAGGCGTGGCCGATAGATAGACCCAGATTTCGGCAAGATTGTTGATGCCAACCGGAAGCAGTGTGGATGGATTCATGACGACAAATCCGGTTTTTTTGCGCCGCTATCGTCGCCCTTAAAAAACCATTTCAATAGCAACGCCGTGATCGCCATCGACGCGGCGGTACTCAAGAGGATCGCCAGCAGCCATGCGGCGCCCGCGCTCGCAAGTTCGCTCACATATAGCATCACACCGACCGCCGCCGGAATAAAAAATATCGCCAAATGTGCGAGCAGTCCATCCGCCGCCGTTGAGATTGATGGCGCGATTTTTTTCTTCACGATCAAGAAAACCAGCAGCAAGATCATGCCGATGACCGGCCCCGGAATCAGGCCGTGGATAAATCGGGTCGCCACTTCGCCGATGGATTGAAATATGAGCAAAATAGCGAGTCCGCGAATCATGGATGCCAGCATGCATGGGCAAAGCCTAAAACGCAAGACAGCGATGCGCGACATTGTGCTACCGTGATCTGCGATGAAATGAAGTGGCGTTGCCGCTTGCGCATAAAATAAATGTGTAATTACCTGCTATGAATTTCGGAGTCCGCATGTCCAAAACATCTGCACCGCCCACAACGGGGTCTGGCTATTTTCGAGCTTTGGTATTTGATGCCTATGGCACCTTGTTTGATGTGCATTCGGTTGTCACGACTTGCGAACGGCTTTTCCCGGGCAAGGGCGAAGCACTCTCGCAGGCGTGGCGAGTAAAGCAGCTTGAATACACTTGGCTGCGTAACAGCATGCAGCGTCATGTCGATTTTAATGACGTCACGCAAGATGCATTGCGCGTGGTGTGCGAAGCGCTGGCGCTCAGCTATACCGATGCGCTACTCGATGAATTGATTCACGCATATCGCACGCTGCAACCATTCACCGATGCTCGCAACGCACTCGCCACGTTAAACGCGGCTAAGAACAAACCCAAACTCGCGATCCTCTCCAACGGTGCGCCCGATATGCTAAACGCGGTGGTTAAACACAATGGTTTTGATAGCGTGCTTGATGAAGTATTGAGCGTAGAGGAAGTAGGGGTAGGCGTATTCAAGCCCGATCCGCGCGTGTATCAGTTCGCGGTTGATCGCTTGGGCATCGCAAAAAATGAAATTGGGTTTGTCTCGTCAAACGGCTGGGACGCGGCGGGAGCCAAAGCGTTTGGCTTCAATGTTTTTTGGATAAATCGCCGCGGCGCGCCAGTTGAGCGGCTGGGCGTGACGCCGGATTATGTGGTGAAAAGTTTGGATGAAGTTGTGGCGATATTGAGGTAACGAGTGCGCGGATGCAAACAATAGTTGTTTGTCAGGTCAAATTGTGTCGAGGATTGCCGTCCAGACAAGCAAAGTCATTGTCATTGGCGGAGGCGGCATTTCATAGCCGAGTGACGTTCGTTGCTAAATTACGGATTGCATAAGACAGCTTCCCAGCAGCTAAAGCGCTACGTTTCATACCTACAGTTATCATTCAGTAGTTAAATGTTGCGTCTCATTTATTCGGCACTTATTTCTAACCAGTCGTGATTCGAACGATCAAAAATGTAAAATTTGTATCACCGAATTCGCCTTGCGCGGCGACATTCTGCCTGACGCCAGTTGTAACAACTGCGCCGCTAGCGAATACCTGACGTTTAATTTCAGCTACGCCTTTCAACCGATCGTCGCTGTTGAAACTCGAGAAATATTTGCCCACGAAGCGTTAGTGCGCGGCCCTTACGGTGAGACAGCCGCTAGCGTGCTGTCGCAAATTAACGAGTCTAACTGCTATCGATTTGACCAGGCCTGCCGCGTTGAAGCCATCAAGATGGCAGCGAAGTTGGACATGCAAACGATGTTATCGATCAACTTTATGCCGAACGCCATTTATCGGCCGGAGGTGTGTATTCGCACGATCTTAGAGGCCGCGCGGCTCTACGGGTTTCCACTTGAGCGCATTATGTTTGAGACGGTTGAGGGTGAGCATATTAGCGACGGCCGATGGTTGGCTGAGGTATTTCGTGAATATCAACGGATCGAATTTTGACGGCAATTGATGACTTCGGTGCGGGCTTCGCAGGCTTGAGTTTATTGGCCGAGTTTCAGCCCGATATTATCAAGCTGGACGTAGAGCTGATACACGACATCGATAAATTACTTGTCAAGCAAGCGATTGCGCGCGGTGTTGTACAAATTTGCACAGACCCCGGTGTCCGCATCATTGCGGAAGGCGTCGAAAGCGTTAAACAATATCAATTCCTCAGGCGCTTCAGTATCACCTTGATGCAGGGCTTCTTGTTTAGCAAGCCGTTGTTCGAAGCGTGTGGAGAATCCGCGTCAATTTGTTGGCCGAATAACTGGTGACGCTGCATTGTCAACATAGACGAAATGGCAAAGCCAATTGTCCAAATCGGATGACCAAACGGCATGGGTAAAAATATCGCCCTTACGACATTGATCGATTGTGGCCGCGGGTATTGTGGGGCGCCGAATCGCGTGACTTTGAGCTGGATGCGGTGCCAGAAGATATTGATGACACCAAGAACAAGTTGCGGCGTCCGCAAACCAACGATATTCGGGAGCGTTTTCACAAGACGATCTTGCAGAATTTTTACCACGGGACGTTCCGGCACAAGATTTACGCGCTATTGGTCGAACCACTCGATTCGCCATCGGGAGCCGTCCCCAACGAGTTGTCCATTCCTTTAACCTTCGTCGTCCGCTGTTTCCAAATGAAAGGCTAAATTTTATTGAGTCATTGTCGTTATTGAATTCGCTCTTTGTTACGTGCAAATTTTCTCAATTATGTGTACGTGTTCAAAGCGAGACCCGCCTCGTGTGCCATCTGATCGGCGTGATATGAACTGCGCACCATCGGCCCGCTGGCGGCATGAATGAAGCCCATTCTGTAGGCTTCGGTTTCAAACATTTTGAATTCGTCGGGTGTCGCGTAACGCAGCACCGGCAGGTGATGGCCGGATGGTTGCAGGTACTGGCCAATCGTAAGCATGTCGACATCGTGAGCGCGCAGATCGCGCATTACGTCCAGAATTTCTTCGTTGGTTTCACCCAAGCCGACCATCAGACCACTCTTGGTTGGCACCCCCTTTTGTTCGGCTTTGAAATCTTTCAACAGTTTGAGTGAGTGTGCGTAGTCAGAGCCGGGACGCGCCTGTTTGTAAAGACGCGGCACGGTTTCGAGATTGTGGTTCATGACGTCCGGCGGGGCTTCGCGCAAAATATTCAACGCGCGATCAAGACGGGCGCGGAAATCAGGGGTGAGAATTTCGATCCGTGTGGTCGGTGAAAGTTTGCGGGTTTCGCGTATGCAATTTACAAAATGCTCCGCGCCACCATCGCGCAGATCGTCGCGATCCACGCTGGTGATGACCACATATTTCAACTTCAGCTTCGCAATCGTTTCAGCCAGATGGCGTGGCTCGTCAAGGTCGAGCGGTAGCGGGCGGCCGTGACCGACGTCGCAAAACGGGCAGCGTCGCGTACATAAATCGCCCATGATCATGAAGGTGGCGGTGCCTTTGCCGAAGCATTCGCCGATATTCGGGCAGGAAGCCTCTTCGCAGACGGTGTGCAAATTGGCATCGCGCAAAATTTGTTTAATTTCGTAAAAGCGCGTGGAAGGTGAGCCCGCTTTCACGCGAATCCACTCCGGCTTTTTTAAGCGCTCGGCGGGAATAATTTTGATCGGAATGCGCGCCGTTTTAAGCTCGCTTTTTTCCTTTACGCCCGCGACGACACCTGGTTTTGCGTTTATGTTCGGGCTTAGGTTTATGTCTGCTGCTTCCATATTTATTCCAGTTTGTTGACGTCTTAAAAAATGACTAAGACGAAACCACATTTAAATTGCGCTGCAATTGCGCGATCAATTTCTCACCAATCGCATCTATTTTATCCGTCACGCCCAGATCGTGCATTTGCGTGACCGCAAGCCCTTCATAACCACAAGGGTTGATGCGTGAAAACGGTTCCAGATCCATATTCACATTAAGCGACAGGCCGTGATAGGTGGCGTGGCGGGCAACACGCAGACCAATCGCAGCGATTTTTGCATCGACGCCATCAACGTTCACATACACGCCAGGCATACCCGGCTTGCGAACACTGTCGATCTTATATTGTGCAAGCAAATCGATCAGCGATTGCTCGATTCTTCGCACAAGTTCTTTGACGCCGATCCCGAGGCGCCTCACATCCAACAATAAATAAGCGATAAGCTGCCCCGGCCCGTGATAGGTCACCTGTCCGCCACGCTCAACCTTAATCACGGAAATCTCGCCAGCGTCGAGCACATGCGCTGACTTACCTGCGAGGCCCAAGGTGAAGACAGGCGGATGCTCAAGCAGCCAAATTTCGTCGGGTGTATCGGTCGCGCGCTCGCGGTTTTGGATGCGCATCGCAAGCAGCGTTTCAGCATATTCGGCGCGGCCAAGTTTTCTAATGACGGGGGCAAACACTAAAGCGCCATCAACACCAGCGGATGTGCAGAAAGCTCGCGGTAAATATCGTCTATTTGCAGCTTGGAAGTGGCGTTGATCGTTGCCGTCACCGATAAAAAATTACCATTTTTTGACGGGCGCATTTCGATCAAGCTGGTATCCAGATCCGGCGCGTGCTTCAGCACGATATCGATCACCAGCTGCGCAAAATTACTCTGGCCATCATCGTTTGCCATTTTTCCCATCGCCTTGATCGGAAACATCGTGGGGAATTTGAGTAGTGTCTCTTCGCCTTCACCAATTAGTTTTGGGTGTTCGTTTGCCATGTATGCACCTATGCGTTTTGGTTATTTACAGGCCGCGTTTGTAGGTTTGAAACAGTTCGTACATTTTCCAAAATAGCGGGCCAGGTTTGCCTGCCTGCGCGCCGTGCCCGACCGGTTTTTCATCCAGCGTCGTGATCGGCACCACTTCTTTGGTGGACGACAAAATCCACAACTCATCGGCTGTATTTACCTCGTGCCGAGAGACGCGGCGAACTTCCAGTGGCAGCCCCGCGTTACGGGCCAATTCAATCATTAATTCATAGGTGATGCCGGGCAGAATCAGGTTGTCCATCGGTGGGCAAAGAATTACGCCGTTTTTTATCGCCGCAATATTGCTTGCGGAGGACTCGGTCAAATAACCGTCGCGAAATAGCAATGCTTCATCCGCGCCCTCGTTGTTCGACGCATGTTTTAACATCACCGCGCCGAGCAACGCGGTTGATTTTATGTGACAGCGTAGCCAGCGACTATCATCCAATGAAACGCAAGAAATACCGCGCTCGTAGACGTCGCGTTTGGGCGTTGGCAACGGGTTCGCCATCATGAAAACGGTCTGCTTGAGCCCCCTAATCGGGGCGAAATCACGCTTCGCTACGCCGCGTGTAATCTGAATATATATCGCAATATTTCCGCCACCATTATGCTCAACCAGCGCGCCGATATGGGCTTTCCACTGATCTGTCGAGTATGGATTATCGATTTCCAATTCATCCAAACTGCGCTGCAGGCGTTTCAAATGTTCATGCAGGCGCAACGCCTTGCCGTCATAGAACGGAATCACCTCGTATACGCCGTCGCCGAAAATGAAGCCACGATCCAACGGCGAAATGTGTGCATCTTCCAACGGCATAAATTTGCCATTTAGAAATACACTCGGCAGGCACATCGCTTGCGTGGTCATTTTATGGGCTCCTACTTTTTAAACATTAACCGAATGGCATCCCAGCCACGCCCTAAAAACCCGGCAACGGGCACATCTTCAAGTGCCACGACCGGAATTTCAGCGACCAATTTATCGTTTTTAGTCAGCTTCATTATCCCTGCTTTCTGGCCGATGCCCAGTGGCGCAATCAGCGGCTGGGCGGTCGTGAGCGTGGCGGCCAGTCCCTGAAATTTGTCCTTCGGCAGCGTGAGCCAGATGTCGCGATCAAAACCCAGCTTGACCGTGTTTTGGGTGCCTTTGAAAATTTCAGGGGTGGCAATCGGCTGGCCTTTTTTGTACAGGCGCTGCGAATCAAAAAACTGATAACCGAAATTCAATAATTTTTGACTCTCCTGGGTGCGGGCAGCGTCGGACGCGGTGCCGAGCACGACTGAAATGAGCCGCCGCTCGCCGCGTTTGGCGGTGGCAATTAAACAAAATCCCGCCGCGTCGGTGTGGCCGGTTTTCAATCCATCCACCGTTGGATCAATAAATAGTAGTCGGTTACGATTTGGCTGGGTGATTTTGTTATAGGTGAATTCCCGCTCTTTGTAATACGCAAATTCTTGCGGAAAATCGCGAATCAGGGCGCTTGCGAGCAGCGTTAAATCTTCGGCCGTCGAGTAATGTTGGGCATTGGGCAACCCCGTGGCGTTTACGAAATTAGTATTTTTCATGCCGAGACGTTGCGCTTGTTTATTCATCAGCTGCGCAAACAAATCCTCCGAGCCCGCGATCCCTTCGGCAAGCGCCGTTGACGCGTCGTTGCCACTCTGAATAATCATGCCTCGAATCAACGATTCTACTTGCGGCGTTTGTTTAGGATCGATAAACATCCTGGAGCCTTCCGCTTTCCACGCGTGCTCTGACACGGGCAGGGTCTGGGTGAGTGTGAGCTTTTTATTTTTAAGCGCGTCGAACACCAAATACGCGGTCATGAGCTTGGTCAGCGAGGCGGGCTCGAAACGATCACTCGACGCCAGTCCCGCGAGGATCTGGTTGCTGCCGACATCAAACAACACGTACGAGCGAGCGGCAATCGGCGGCGCAGGAATGTCGGAAACAAGGGTCGGTGCAGCGATGGACGTTTGGGCGCTGGCGGCGGCTGAAATAGCGATAAACGCAAGGACAGCGCAATAATTTACAACGAGTTTTCGAGGTACAGAAAAAAGAAAAGCGATCATGAATAGTCAGACTTTATGGTTTGGTGATAACAGGTGAAAAATCGTGGGATTGCTTGATTTGCGCGACGATAGCGGCCGCTTCATCGCGAGTTTTGTAGGGGCCTAATCGAACCCGGAATAAGCTGTCTTTATTCAGGACCATCATCGGTTCGCGATTCCAGTCAAGCTCGCGCACCATGCGCGCGCGAAATATGTCCGCGTTTTCGAGTGATGAAAATGCACCGAGCTGGAGATAAATTAAATCGGCGTCCTCGGTGATCGGCGAGGTGGCGATGTTATTGGCTACCAACGGCGGACTCGCCGGCAGTGGCGCGGACACGATAGTGGTGTTGGCCGCTGACGGCGCGGCGTTGGGAAGCGCTGCAACCGACAGGGCCGGTGACGATGTTTTATCACCCGCAAACACCCGTTCCACCACGACCAACCCGCTGCCGCGCCGCGCAATGTCGAGCTTGGCCGCAGCGGCGTAGGAAAGGTCAATGACGCGATCTGAATGAAACGGGCCACGATCGTTGACGCGCACCACCACGGATTTCGCATTGGCGGGATTCGTCACGCGTACATAGGATGGCAACGGCAGTGTCGGATGTGCGGCGGTCATTGCGTACATATCGTAGATTTCGCCGATGGATGTTTTCTGGCCATGAAATTTGCGGCCATACCACGAGGCAATTCCCGATTGTCGGAAGGGGTCGCTCGACACGTTTGGCACATAGGTCTTGCCGAAAATGGTGTAAGGCCGATTGGCACCGCGATGGAGCGATTCGGCGCGCGGGATCGCATCAGGAATTTGCTCAAGACTAGGCGGTGGATTGTCCCCCGGCCCATCGTCAAGATAATAGCCGTTAGGTTTGGCGCTTGGTGCCACCGGCTTTGGTGGCGATTCGCCTCGTTTGGGTGACGAGCCGCAACCGGCTAATATTATTCCCAGAAAGAACATAAAAATATAAACACCAGCACTGTCGGGTGTTCTAAGCCATTTATGCCTGAAGATGCCCGCCAAATGGCGCTCTATGCTTTTGGAGCCTGCTCCGGCTGATTCAGCGGTTGATGCCGAGGTGGTGGCTAATACTCGTGCGTTCAAGTCGCCACCAATTGTTTATGCGTGGACACGCTCATCAAAATGCCGATGCCGATGAACAGCGACAAGATCGCGGTGCCGCCGTAGCTCATCAGCGGCAGCGGCACACCCACCACCGGCAAGATACCGGTCACCATGCCCATATTCACAAACGCATAAGTGAAAAACGATAGCGTGATCGCGCCCGCTAGCAGGCGTGAAAAAGTGGTCGATGCATTCATCGCGATCATCAGGCCGCGGCCAATAATGACCAGATACAGCGCCAGCAATAGCAGCCCACCGACCAGGCCAAACTCTTCACCGTACACCGCGAAAATAAAATCGGTCGAGCGTTCAGGGATGAAATCCAATTGCGCTTGGCTGCCTGTGAGCCAGCCTTTGCCCAGCAAGCCACCGGAGCCAATCGCAATGGTGGATTGAATAATGTGATATCCCGCGCCGAGTGGATCGGTGGTCGGGTCGAGCAAGGTATAAACCCGTTGCTTCTGGTAATCATGCAAAAACGGCCATACAAACGGAATCGCCGCACCCGCCGCAACCGCCGCTGCCAACAATAGTTTCCAGGACAATCCGGCCAAAAAAATCACAAAAAAACCAGCCGAAAAAATGAGAATCGCGGTTCCCAGATCAGGCTGGCGCATCACCAGCGCCGACGGCACAATCAACAGTAAACCGGCAATCGCGTAGTCGGCCAAACGCAGGTCTTCCTCGCGCTTATGGAAGTACCAGGCCAACAAAAGCGGCATCGCAATTTTCATGATTTCAGAGGGTTGAACAATTGCAAAACCGACGTTCAGCCAGCGCCGCGCGTTGTTGCGGGTTTCACCAAAAACCGCTACTCCGATCAGCAACGCTAGTCCCACCAAAAATATCGGAATCGCCAGACGCATCAACAACAGTGGCGACATATTGGCGACAATCCACATCACCACCAGCGCCACGCAAAAATTGCGGATTTGACCCAGCGCGCGATCAAATGTATCGCCACCGGAGGCGGAAAAAACGACCGTCACCGAGATCGCGGCGAGCACCATGATCGTCACCATCAGCGGGCCGTCGAGACGGCGCGTGAGGATGTCAAAAATACGATTAGTCGTCGCTCTGAGGTTCATTGTCGGGCGTCTTGAGTTTTGCGATGTCAGGTTTTTTGCCAAGCAGGTAATAGTCCATGACCGCTCTTGCAATCGGTGCCGCGGCGACCGCACCCTTTCCGCCGTTTTCCACCATCACTGCCAGCGCAATGGTTGGCTTGTCAGCCGGTGCATAGGCGATATACCAAGCGTGATCGCGGAGCCGTTCGGCCACGCGCCCCGCCACATATTTCTCGCCGCGCTTGACGCCGTACACTTGGGCAGTTCCGGTTTTACCTGCGCTGACATAACCTGAATTGGCAAAAATACGCGCGCTGGTGCCTTCAATCGGCACTGCGGCCATCGCGGCCTTGATGAAGGCGATATTTTCGGGTTTAAGCGCCAGCCTCGTTGGTTTGTTTATGTCCAGATCAGCAGTCGATTTGATAGTGCCAGTGGCGACATCGGTGATGTGTCGAACCAGCCGCGGGCGCATGGCCACGCCGTCGTTGGCGATGGTCGCTGTGGCATGCGCCAGCTGCATCGGTGTGAACGAATTGTAGCCCTGACCAATGCCCGCCGAGATACTGTCGCCGACGTACCATTTGCGCGCTTCTGGGGTGCCCTTGGCAAGCCGGTTGCTCTTCCATTGTCGGGACGGCAGCGTGCCTTCCAATTCACCATCAATATCAATCCCGGTTTTGGTGCCAAACCCGAGCGAACGCAAAAATTTGCTGGTTTCGTCAATATCGGTCTCAGATGCCAGCTGATAGTAGTAAGTGTCGCAGGAGACCACAATGGATTTGCGCATATCAACCAGCCCATGCCCGCCCGCCTTATCGTCGTTCCAGTAATGTGCTACCCCTGCCAAACGAAATACGCCGGGGTCGGAAATGGTTTGTTGCGGGGTGCGTTTGCCGGATTCAAGCGCCCCCAGCGCGAGGAAGGGCTTGATGGTTGAGCCGGGCGGATAAGCGCCGCGCAGTGCGCGATTGAGCAAAGGCTTATCGACGGAAGTATTGAGCAGATCCCAATTTTGCGGATCGATGCCATCGACAAATAAATTAGGGTCGAATCCGGGTTTTGATACTAGCGCCAGAATTTCGCCAGTAGCAGGCTCGATCGCTACCAACGAGCCGCGACCTTCACCAAAAACCTGCTCGGCGATTTTTTGCAGCTTGATATCGAGCGTCAGGGTCAGGTTGTTACCCGCCACCGGTGCCGTGGTCGCGAGCGAGCGCATGGCGCGGCCGCCCGCATCGATTTCTACCTGTTCTGAGCCCGTGCTGCCGTGCAGCTCATTCTCGTAGCCGCCTTCGATACCGAGTTTGCCGATATGGTCGGTGCCGCGATAATTGGACGTGAGATCGGCATCGTCGATGCGTTTTAAATCGGCGTCGTTGATGCGGCCAATGTAGCCAATCGCGTGCGATGCGACATCACCCTGCGGATAGTTTCGAAATAAGCGTGGGCGAATATCAAAGCCGGGGAATCGATAGCGGTTGACGGCGAACCGCGCAACTTCTTCCTCAGTCAATCGGTTACGAATCGGCAGGGATTCAAAATTTTTGCTCTCTTCCATCAGCCGTTTGAAGCGACGTTTATCGCGTGGCTGAATCTCAACAATGGTATTTAATTCTTCCAACACCGCATCCAGATTTTTGACCCGCGAAGGGGTGACCTCCAGCGTATAGGCAGAATAATTGGCGGCCAACACTTCATTATTGCGATCCCAAATCAGGCCCCGGTTCGGCACCACCGGCAGCAGCGAAATACGATTGGCTTCTGCCAGCGTGTAGTAGTGATCGCGTTTGATAACTTGCAAATACACCAGCCGTGCGGCAACCACGCTAAATGCAATCAAGATTGCAAAGCCCGCGAACAATGCGCGGCCACGGAAGACGTTAATCTCCAGTTCGCGATTTCGAATGGTTGTGCCGATCATATTTGCTGGCGTGTTTTGAACATGATTAAACGGATTCGCTTGAGCGCATTTGTGGATTTAACTGATGACGCGGCTGGAACGACGGCGCAGGCGGGGGATGGTCGCAAACGCATTAATAATGGGCCATAGCAACGCGCCGAGGGCCAGTGAAATGAGGATCGAAAATCCGGGAAAATCCCGGCCCATGGCTAGGTTCAGCAGCACGCCAATACCCTGCGATACGGCCAGGATAGCGATGATATGCAGGGCTTGCTCCGCCACGCTGAGCTGCAGCATGCGCACCCTCAAGAGTTGCGCCAGAAAGATGGCCACCACATACACCATCGCATGTTGTCCCAGCAATGCGCTGTCGGCTACGTCCATGATCAAACCGAGCGCAAAGCCCCAGCCTTGACCGACCGTGTGCGGCTCGTGCACCGCCCAATACAGCAGCGCTAGAAGCACGAAATCGGGATGCGTAATCAGCGCGACACCGTCCCACGGCAGTAAATCGAGCAATAGCGCCGCCATGATGACGATGCTGATCAGGCTGAAGGGGGCCGGCAAACGCATCGGGTCGCGGGAGGCGGGCGACAGATCCATGGTGCCGGGTTTATGGGGTGCCACGGCGCTGATCCCTTCTGGCAGCGTTCGCATTTTGTGCCGAACTTTTGCTGGTGATGGTGATATCGCGGGTCGGTTTTTTATCGTCCAAACCCACGTCAGGACGGGGATAAATTTGTGCGGGGTCTTTCAACATCACCTTGACAAAGCGCTGGTGCGCGACCGCTGCCACCGGTTGCGCCATGATTCGTGCGAATGGAAAGGCCGGATTTTTTTCAACCTGCGAGATGACCGCCACCGCCAAGCCCGGCGGATAGGTGCCGTCGATGCCGGAGGTAACCACCTGGTCGCCGATTTGTATATCCGAGCCCAGCGGGAGGGAAGGCACGTCAATCGTGCCATCGCGGCCGCTGCCCACCGCAATGGCGCGCAGCCCGTTTCTAACCACCATTACGGGTACGGCCTGATCTTTCTCGGTCGACAGCGTGACTTCGGAGGATGCTACGCCGACTGCGGTCACTTGCCCGACCACGCCATCGCTCGCGATCACCGCCAAGCCTGCGGTGACGCCATGGGCCATGCCCTTATTGATAATGATTTTGCGTGCATAGGGATTGCGTGCGTCGCGAATGACCTCGGCGATCAAACCGTTGCCCGCAAAGCGTGGATGTGCCTGGCCCAAGGCGTCGATGTAAGATTTTTCAGCAAGAATAAGGCGGCTTTGCTGGCTCTCGGCGGCAAGCGCCAGAATTTTCTGGTTAAGCTCGCGGTTTTCAGACAAGAGCCGGTCCTGATCCGAAAAGTAAGCCACGCTGCGTGAGAATGCATGACCCGGCACCATCAGCGCCTGCTCGATAGGGTTGAGTACCGCGCCGATACCCATGCGCGCGAACGATAGCGCCTGAAAGCGATGATCAGCGATCATGATTGCGATCGCAATCAACGTAAAAAAGGTCAAACGCGCCAGAGGACTGGGGCCGCGTGTGAAAAATGGCTCTTGAAACGCCGACACTGATCGCCTTATTCAGCTTAAAAAATGTGATTGGAAATTTTATTGCAAACGGATGTCGCGCCAGCGGACGGGTGCAACAAGCGGCGGCAGCGCGGCCATCATTTTGCGGGGTGTTGACATTCGTGCGACGCTACCTCGCTCTTGTGACGGCGCGATTTGACGATCAACACCCTTCGTTTCGATTGCCGCGTCGAGAACATCATGGATGACAACGTCGATTACAACTCGTTCGTAAACACCGAGCCCAGCTTGTCCATTTCTTCCAGCGCGCGGCCCGAGCCACGCACCACGCAGGTGAGCGGATCTTCAGCCACGAGCACCGGTAAGCCGGTTTCCTCTACCAATAAGCGATCGAGCTCGCGCAGCAGTGCGCCGCCGCCGGTCAGCACCATCCCTTTTTCAGCGATATCGGCCCCTAATTCAGGCGGCGTTTGTTCGAGTGCGGATTTGACCGCCGACACGATGGAATTAAGCGGGTCAGTCAGCGCTTCCAAAATCTCATTCGATGAAATCGTGAACGCACGCGGAATCCCTTCGGCCAGATTGCGGCCTTTCACTTCCATTTCGCGTACTTCCGAGCCAGGGAAGGCGGAGCCAATCGTTTTCTTGATATTTTCAGCGGTCGATTCACCGATCAGCATGCCGTAGTTGCGGCGGATGTAGTTGATGATTGCCTCATCAAATTTATCGCCGCCGACGCGTACCGACGCCGCGTAAACAATGCCGCCCAGTGAAATAACGCCGACTTCCGTGGTGCCGCCGCCAATGTCGACCACCATCGAACCGGTGGGTTCTGCAATCGGCAAACCTGCACCAATCGCGGCCGCCATCGGCTCTTCAATCAAAAATACTTGTGATGCACCGGCCGCTACCGCAGATTCGCGAATCGCGCGGCGTTCAACCTGGGTCGAGCCGCAGGGTACGCAGATCACGATCCGCGGGCTGGGCCGAAACCACTGTGCGTCATGCACTTTTTTGATGAAAAACTTGAGCATGTGCTCGGTGGTGTGAAAATCAGCAATCACGCCATCTTTCATCGGTCGAATTGCGGTGATATTGCCGGGCGTGCGGCCCAACATCATCTTGGCGGCGAGCCCCACGGCTTGAATGGTTTTCTTGGAATTGGGACCGGCTTCCTGGCGGATCGCGACGACAGAAGGCTCATCGAGCACAATACCCTTGCCGCGCACGTAAATAAGGGTATTCGCCGTGCCGAGATCAATCGCTAAGTCTGTGGAGAGGTATTTCGAGAAAAACGAGAACATGTTGCCTTTCTAACTCTGTTGCCGTGCTCGCGGCTGATTTTGGGCTCGCGAACAGGGATCAATATTTTTGTCTTGCGCCACCCGATGGTGAAACTTTTGTTTGTGCCAATATTTATGCAAAATCTTGGTCAGACCTATTGCCTTCTCGATTCGGCTTGGAATGCTGTGATTTTGCTGAACATAGCCACAAATAAGCTCAATTCGCGGGGTTTTTCGCGAAATTAATAATGAAGTTTGTTGTGCTAAACGACACATAATCACTATGATACTCTAGTGAGTGTGTAAAAAACATGCAAAGACGGGCTGAAAACGCCTAAAGGTTCTGCACTCTTTGCCTCCCACTTTGAGTTATGTCGTCTCAGGCTAATTAACACGCCACTGTCGCCGCTTTTTATAGCGGCATTGTGTTGGCTTTGTGTTGGCTTTGTGGTTGCCCTGCGGTGGCCCCGCGGTGGCGTTGGGGTAACACGCATTTTAATTTTGTTTTCATTTTTATCGGTACGCTCATGTCACTAATTTCTGATGATATTCACCGATTGGCGAAACTCGCGCGAATCGACATTACGCCCGCCGAAACAGCGCGCATGCTGAAGGAGCTCAACAATATTTTCTCAATGGTTGAGACGCTACAGGCCGTCGATACGGCAGGTCTCGAACCGCTGTGTCACCCCATCGCAATCGTCCAGAAAATGCAGCTTCGGTTGCGCGCCGATGTGGTCACGGAGGTCGAACATCGTGAGGCGAATATGGTGAATGCGCCACAGCAGGAAAACGGCTTATTTTTGGTGCCGAAGGTGCTGGAATGACGCGTGATTTTTCATCGCTGCATCATCAATCATTGACCCAGTTGCGCGCCGCCCTGGATACAAAAAAAATATCCGCTCTGGAGCTCGCCGAATACTTTTTGGTGCGCGCTGAAACGAACACGGATTTGAACGCGTTTTTACATATCGATCGCGACCTCACGCTGGCCGAAGCGCGTGCTGCCGACGCACAAATTGCCAGCGGCAATATCACCGCGCTGACCGGCATTCCCATTGCGCACAAAGATATTTTCGTGACCCAGCAATGGCGCACGACCGCAGGCTCGAGGATGCTTGAAAATTATGTTTCGCCGTTCGATGCCACCGTGGTTGAAAAATTAAAAACTGCGGGGATGGTGTGTTTGGGGAAACTAAATTGCGATGAATTTGCGATGGGCTCATCGAACGAGAATTCAGCTTTTGGCGCGGTCAAAAATCCGTGGGATAGGAGCCGCATCCCTGGCGGATCGTCTGGCGGATCAGCTGCTGCCGTCGCTGCAGGTTTAGCCCCCGCCGCCACCGGCACCGACACGGGCGGCTCGCTCCGCCAGCCCGCTGCCATGTGCGGCATCACTGCAATTAAACCCACTTACGGCACCGTATCGCGCTACGGCATGGTGGCCTTTGCATCCAGCCTCGATCAGGGTGGGCCGATGGCAAAAAGTGCGGAGGATTGCGCGCTGCTGCTCGATGCGATGATCGGTTTTGACGCCAAGGATTCGACGAGCGTTGCCACTCTTGATAAATATAAAACCCCAATATCGGCAAGACTCTTGACGGCATTTGCCTTGACAAGCCGCGCGGATGCTAGTGTTTCAAGGCCATTAGCAGGTGTTCGGATAGGCGTGCCGCAGGAATTCTTTGGGGAGGGGCTATCGTCAGAAATAGCTCAGGCCGTCGATGCGGCGCTCGCGGAATTTGAAAAATTAGGTGCGGTGCGCGTTGAAATTTCCTTACCGCGTACCAGCCTCTCGATTCCGGTTTATTACGTGATCGCGCCAGCGGAAGCGTCAAGCAATTTGTCGCGTTTTGATGGCGTGCGTTATGGCCATCGCGCCGCAGAATACAAAAATTTGGCCGACATGA
The DNA here is from genome assembly GCA_025359285.1 of Burkholderiales bacterium. Taxonomy (GTDB): domain Bacteria; phylum Pseudomonadota; class Gammaproteobacteria; order Burkholderiales; family Usitatibacteraceae; genus UKL13-2. Next base: position 11,589 of record JANYGV010000315.1, on the reverse strand, counting down.
TTGGCAAATCACGCGCCGAGGGTTTGGGTGCTGAAGTGAAGCGCCGCATTCTCGTGGGCGCGTATGTGTTGTCACACGGATATTACGATGCTTATTATTTGCAGGCGCAAAAAGTACGGCGCTTGATCTCACAAGATTTTCAGGAAGCATTCAAAAAATGCGACTTCATCATGGGCCCGGTCGCGCCAACCACAGCGTGGAAAATGGGTGAAAAATCGAACGATCCTGTCGCCATGTACCTCGAAGATATTTACACGCTCGGCGTGAGCCTGGCAGGATTGCCGGGAATGTCGGTGCCCTGCGGGTTTGGGCATAACGGCATGCCGATTGGGCTGCAAATTATGGGTAATTATTTTGAAGAAGCCAGAATGTTAGCGGCTGCACATCAATATCAGTTGGCAACGGACTGGCACACACGTTCGCCGGAAGCGTTTCAATGAGCGCCACGCCTATCGGCTGGGAAGTCGTCATTGGCCTCGAAACGCACACCCAGCTTTCATGCGCCTCGAAAATATTTTCGGGCTCGCCCACGACCTTTGGTGCCGCGCCGAATACACAAGCCAGCGTGGTTGATCTCGCCTTGCCGGGCACGCTGCCGGTGCTCAATCGCGACGCGGTGGAAAAGGCAATTATGTTTGGGCTTGCCGTGGGCGGAACCATCGCGCCGTATTCAGTATTTGCGCGCAAAAATTATTTTTATCCTGACTTGCCGAAAGGCTACCAAATCAGTCAATTCGAGTGGCCAGTAGTGGTGGGCGGCAAGGTCGCGATTGTATTGGATGGAGTTGAAAAAACCGTGCAGCTCACGCGCGCGCATCTGGAGGAAGATGCGGGTAAATCGTTGCACGAAGGCTTGGAAACGATGGGTGTATCGGGTATTGATTTGAACCGTGCGGGCACGCCGCTGCTGGAGATTGTGACCGAACCCGACATGCGTTCTGCTGCTGAAGCGGTGGCGTATGCGAAGGCGCTGCACGGTCTTGTCACGTGGCTGGGTATTTGCGACGGCAATATGCAGGAAGGCTCGTTTCGCTGCGATGCCAACGTCTCCGTGCGGCCCACAGGGCAAAAGGAATACGGCACGCGTTGCGAAATTAAAAACGTCAACTCGTTCCGGTTTTTGGAACGCGCGATTGAGTACGAAATTCGCCGCCAAATCGAATTGATTGAGGACGGCGGAAGGGTCGTCCAAGAAACGCGTTTGTACGATGCCGATCGTGACGAAACCCGCTCCATGCGCAGCAAGGAAGACGCGATGGACTATCGCTATTTTCCCGATCCGGATTTATTGCCGTTGGTGATTGATGCGGCGTGGATTGAACGCGTAAAAAGTGCAATGCCTGAACTGCCTGCTGTTATGAGCAAACGGTTCATTAGCGAACATCATCTGTCGAGCTACGATGCACATTTATTGACGGCATCGAAGGCTACGTCAACATACTTTATCAATATGGTGGCAACGGGAGTTAGTGCCAAAACAGTTACCAAGTGGATAAACGGTGAAATCGCAAACTTTTTGAACCGAGAGGGGATCGCCATTGATGATCCGCAAATGCCCAGCAAACATCTCATGATGCGGCTGATGGCATCTGAAGCGCGGGGAGAAATCACTTTTGCGAGCGCCCGCAATTTATTTAGAAGTTGGTGCGAGCAACTAGATCAGCAGCTAATCAAGCTGGGCGAAGCGATTGGTCAAGAAATTGAACAATCGCAATGGCAGCGCTATCTCGATGAAAAGGGCCTCCGGTCAGTCTCTGATATCAGTACCATCGAAAAAATCGTTGATGAAGTCCTCGCCGCCAACCCAAAATCCGTAGAAGAATTCAAATCCGGCAAAGAAAAAGCATTTCAATCGCTGGTGGGCCAAGTGATGAAAGCGTCGAAGGGGAAGGCGAACCCGGCGCAGGCGAATGAAATTCTTAAAAAGAAGCTTTCGACGTAGCTTTCGACGTAGCTTTCGACGTAGTACGAGCGCGCGATACAAAACAGCAGGGTTGAAAACGGGGCAAGATTTTATTTCGGCACAATAGTCGAAATCGTTTTTTTAGGCGCTTCGGGCTCAATCGCCACGTTGCCTTGCTTGTCGAGAATGGTGCCAGGCGCCATGCCGGTTTTAAGGCGTTTCCAACGGGCTTTTTCAGCATCGAAGCGGTTGGTCACCGCCTCTTTGTCATCGTCCAATCGCTCCATCGCCCGGTTCAGGCTAACGATATCTGCTTTCGCGCGGTCAATGTCTTGCGTGAGTTGTGGGGGCGGCTCTTTGGCTTTGGCGTTTTTACCTTTGCCCGCCTGATAAAACTCCAACTCGGCGTTATATTTTTGCAGGAGTTTCTCGACCTCGGAAACGCGGGTTGCCAGCGTGGTTTTACGCGCGGCCAGTTCGACAATGATTGCGTCCCGGGACACATCAAACTCTCGGTCAGCGCCATAGGTGCCAATCAAAGCTAGGTCGCGGGCGCGCTGTTCGCCTACTTTTCGCTGCTCTTCGCTGTGTTTGGCGCGCGCTTCATCACGGCTGCGTACTTGCTCAACGCTCAGCGGCGCATTGATTCGCTGCACGATCTCGCCGCCGCTGCCATATTCGATCACGTCACGCTTGGCGCATTGTGGTGGCATCGTGTCGCCATAGTGCGTAAAGCCTTTCTCATCCACGCACTTGAACACCGCAAGCGCGGGTAGCGGTGCGGCCATGGCTACGCCGAGGATGAGGTAAAAAAAGGATCGACTCAGAAAGCTCATAGATTGTTAAATTAAATTGCTGCGCCGTACTGCTTTCGATACGCTTCAATAGCCTGAAGTTTATCGCTTTGTTTGGTTTCTGCATTTTTTTCCAGATATGCCACGATATCTGCGAGTGTCGCTACGGCTATAACGGGAATACCCGTGGTTTGGTTGAATTCTTGTGCGGCAGACTGGGTGCTATCTGCTTTTGCGCCTATCTCTTGACGATCTAAAGCAATTAATACGCCGATTGGGGTGGCACCGGCAGCGAGGATCAGGTCGACTGATTCGCGCTTGGACGCGCCGTCGGAAATCACGTCGTCAACAATCAGCACATTGCCCGATAGCGGGGCCCCCACAATCAGCCCGCCTTCGCCGTGGTCTTTGGCCTCTTTACGGTTATAGCAAAACGGTCGGTTATGGCCCAGATTGGCCATCGCCATGGCGGTGCCTGCGGCCAGCGTAATGCCCTTGTAGGCCGGGCCAAAGACGGTATCGATTTTGAGTCCCGATGCGAGTGCCGCTTGGGCGTAAAAATGAGTGAGTTGTGCGAGCGATTCGCCATCGCTGAAAAGCCCGGAATTAAAAAAATACGGGGATAGGCGGCCCGCCTTGGTTTTGAATTCACCAAAACAAAGCGCTTCTTGGCGAATAGCGAACTCTACAAATTGTTGACGAAAATCGGCAGTTGGGGTCGCGAATACAGTCATGAATTAACAATCAAAAGGTGATAGATGAAGGATAATCGCGTTTCTGCTTTAATTTTTCAATTTTTTCAAATTTTCTATGCGAATTATCACGGCGAACTGTAACGGTATCCGTTCTGCGACGACCAAGGGCATGTTCACATGGCTGAAGCGCCAGAAGGCGGACGTTATCTGTTTTCAGGAGATCAAAGCCCTGGAGAGCGACATCCCCGAGGCGGCGCAAGCTTGGAAAGGCTGGCATGCGTTTTATCATCCAGCGGATAAAAAAGGCTATGCGGGCGTGGCGCTGTACTCGAAGCGTGAGCCGGATCGCGTACAAATGGGCACCGGCATTGCCTGGATTGACGCAGAAGGACGATTTTTGCAGGCTGATTTTGGTAACTTGAGCATTATTTCGCTCTACGTGCCGTCCGGTTCGGCCTCAGAAGAATCGCAAGCGAAGAAATTTCGATTTATGGACGCCTTCATGCCGCACCTGCAAGCCCTGAAAGCCAGCGGACGCGAATTTGTGATCGTCGGCGATTGGAATATTGCCCATAAAGAAATCGATTTAAAAAACTGGCGCGGTAACAAAAAGAATTCCGGATTTTTGCCCGAAGAGCGCGAATGGCTGACGAAATTATTTGATGAGGTCGGCTATGTGGATGTTTTTCGCCGCCTGATTCCGTTGCCGGATCAATACACGTGGTGGTCGAATCGCGGCGCTGCATATGAAAAAAACGTGGGTTGGCGAATCGATTATCACATCGCCACGCCAGCGATCGCAGCTTGTGCGGAGTACGCGCGAATTTATAAAGATGAGCGGTTTTCAGATCATGCGCCGCTGTCGATTGATTACGATTACGAGCTTTAGTTTCGACAAAAGTGTACCCCTACTTTTGTCGAGCTTAATCAGTTAAAAATTGTAAAAAGATAAACGAAAAACCTTACAAAAAGCAGTGTTGAATTTATGTTGAAACTTACCAATCTCACCCTAGCGCGCGGCGCAAAACGATTGCTGGAGGGGGCGAATTTAACGCTTTTCGCGGGGCATAAAGTGGGCCTAATCGGGCCGAATGGCGCGGGCAAATCGAGCTTGTTTTCGTTGTTGCTGCATAAGGTCACGCCGGATGCGGGTGATTTTGAAATGCCAGCAAAATGGGTGGTCGCGCATGTTGCGCAAGAGACCCCACATTCGCATCGCTCAGCCCTCGAATACACGATGGACGGCGATAAAGAGCTGCGTGATTTGGAAGCGCAGCTTGATGTCGCGGAAGCTGAGCACACCGATGATGATAAATCCGGCGAGCGGCTGGCCGAGCTGCACGAGCAGTACGATCATATCGGTGGTTATCAGGCGAATTCGCGCGCAGCGTCATTGCTGTCCGGCTTGGGGTTTACCGATGAGCAAATGGCGCAGGAAGTGGCCTCTTTTTCCGGCGGTTGGCGGATGCGTTTGAACTTGGCGCAGGCGCTGATGTGTCGCTCCGATTTGCTGCTGCTTGATGAGCCGACCAACCATCTGGATTTAGATGCGGTGATGTGGATGGAAGATTGGCTGGCGGCCTATCCCGGTACGTTATTGCTCATCACCCACGACCGTGATTTTTTGGATGCGGTGGTGAAAACCATTGTGCATCTGGATCAGCAAAAGCTGAATGAATACGGCGGCAACTACTCCACCTTCGAGCGCACGCGGGCGATGCAGTTGTCGTTGCAGGGTGCGGCCTACATCAAACAGCAGCGGCAGGTCGCGCATTTGCAGTCGTTTATTGATCGATTCAAAGCGAAAGCGACCAAGGCCAAGCAGGCGCAATCGCGGATCAAAACGCTGGAGCGGATGGAGTTGATTGCGGCCGCGCACGTGGATTCACCGTTTTCGTTTTCGTTTCGCGAACCGGTCGCCAAGCCGCGCCAGCTCTTGCATTTGAAGGAAGCTGATCTTGGCTATAAAACCGCCACGGGCGAAAAAACGATTCTGAAAAACGTGGAATGGCGATTATTTTATGGTGACAAAATTGGCTTGCTGGGGCCGAACGGCGCGGGCAAATCCACATTGGTCAAATCGTTGGCGGCAACGCTGGCGTTGCAGCACGGCGGGCGATTCGAGGGCCAGGGACTGAAGATTGGTTATTTTGCGCAGCATCAAATCGAGCAGCTGCGATTGGATGAATCACCGATTCATCATTTGCGACGGCTGGACCCGACCACGCGCGAACAAGAATTCCGCGATTTTTTAGGCGGATTTGATTTCCGCGGCAAGAACGCTGATTCGGCAATTGCGCCGTTTTCAGGCGGCGAAAAAGCGCGGCTTGCTTTGGCATTGTTAGTATGGCAAAAACCGAATTTATTGTTGCTGGACGAGCCAACCAATCACCTTGATATCGAGATGCGCGAAGCGGTAGCGGAAGCGCTGCAAGATTTTGAGGGAACGTTGGTCGTGGTCGCCCATGATCGACATTTATTGAAAGCCTGTGCGGATCAGTTATGGCTGGTTGCAGATGGCAAAGTTGGCGAATTTGAAGGCGACCTCGACGACTATAAAAAGTGGGCAAAAGATTACGCCAAGCGTCGGCTAAAAAAAGTCGACATCAAGCCTGTAAGCGTGTCTCCAAGCAAAAATGCGCCAAACCCAGCGCTGGTGCTAGAGATTGCTGGCGGCGCTCCGGACCGCAAAGACCAGAAGCGTGCCGATGCCGAAGTCCGACAGAAAAAATCCGGGGCGCGCAAACCGCTCGAGCAAAAGCTCGCTGAACTCGAAAAAAAGCTTAAAGCGGCTACTGCGGAACGCGACAATATCGAGCAACGGCTGGCGACCGAAGATGCATACGCTGACGGTAACAAACCTCGCCTGCAAGAAATGCTCAAGCGCCAAGGCGAGGTAGTCGCTGAAATTTCCGACGTTGAATGGGAATGGCTGGATGTTCAGCAAAAGCTGGAAGAAGACGCGGCATAAATCTTTCCCAGACTAGGCTGACCCAGCGCCACAAGAGATTTTGGAGACCCTGGCTTTTGTGTGGCTTGTATTAACTAACCTGAATTAATCTATATTTTGTTGCTTGGTCAGCAACATTCGGTCTGACGGCAACGTCGTTGATTGCTCGTTGCCACCGTTTGGTCCCATTCGATGCCGTTGCGCTGACGATTCATCATCCGCCGCGGCCGCCCGCCCAGGGCGGGAAATAAGGAAAACAAGGTAAAAAATAAGTTAACAATAGTTGACTAAGCACAACGCTTTGTGCGTACGCATGATGGTATAACTATTTTTGAAATATCGCCGTACAAAAATCGTAGGCAGCGATTTGTTGTTTTTCATTGCCCACGCCGGGGAATTCTCGCGGCTCTGTCAGTCCCTTCCGTTGTGTAGAACGAAACTGGCTGTAGTCGGGAAAGTAAATTCTTATGATAGTGATAAAAAATGTGAGCGGTAAAACCGCCCGATCCGCGCGCAGAGTTTGGAGCGTGATGTTGCCATTGCCGTCATCGCCAAATATCGGCTGTGCAGCATTCGCCCCGAATGTTTTATGGTGTACGACAACTTGTTTGGTCACGCTGCCCTTTAACTGTGGGTCGGCATGATGCATTTGAGCCCGAAGCTGAAGCCTCAGCTTTCGCATCGCTTACCAAGCTGCTTTGCCTTTAAGATCCTGTCGCGCTTCCAACAGACGCAGTGCCTATGCGCTAGCCAATAGCGCGTTCTTTATCTGGAGCAATAATTCCATGAGTAAATCCAATATCCTAGTCGGATTAGTAGATGACCACCCCATGATGCGCGCTGGCCTGGCGGCCTTTATTCGCTCGCTGCGTGGGTATGCACTTGTATTTGAAGCAAACTCAGCCGAAGCCGCGCTGCATCACATGCGCCACTCCCCCGTAAACCTGCTGCTGTCCGACATCATGTTGCCCGCCATGAGCGGTGTTGATCTGGCTCGCACCGTGCATCACGAATTCCCCGACACGCGAATGTTGATGCTTTCCGGCTTTGATACGCCAGCCGCAATCAAGTCGTCGCGCGATGCCGGCGCACACGGCCTCGTGTCCAAAATGAGCGTCACGAAAGACTTGGCAGACGCCATCACCGCAGTGGCCAACGGCAAGGAATTTTGGTCCGCCAGCGCAAAAGCGCAAACAGTCCAACCAGAGTCGGAATTTGGTTATGGTTCTGACTCCTCAGCCATGTTCCGCCCTCGCTCGGCGACTTTGTCGGTGCGTGAAAAAGAAGTCTTTCGTTATATCGGCCGCGGCTTATCGAGCAAGAATATAGCGCAGATGCTGGGCTTGAGCATTCGCACGATTGATGTGCACCGTGCCAATATCAAACGCAAACTTGGAACCCGCACGACTTCCGAGCTGCTGAGATACGCGGTGCTGGCCAATGAGCTGGACCCACCACCCGCGCCTCCGCCGGTGACGAAGCGGAAATAACGCAAAAAATAACGATCCAGCCGCGTACGCTGGATCGTTTACTTTCATGGGTTTGATTTGCAGATTGGGGATTAAAGCGCTTAACGTTCAAACGCTCACAGCGCAATCATGACCTGGTAAATTTAGTCGCCGGTCGTTAGCGCCGATTATGTCGGCGCTCGATCGCGCATGAGCCGATACAGCGCCAGTGTGCCAAGCAGGTTGGGCAAGACTGTTAATTCCCGCTCGTGGTTAAACACCATCCGACCCAGTAAGCGGTATTTTCGATCTCGGCAAAACGCCTCAAAATCAGCAATCGTGCACAGATGCACGTTGGGTGTGTCAAACCACTGATACGGTAGGTCGTTAGACACTGGCATGTGCCCGCCAAGCGCAATTTGTACGCGATGCCGCCAATAGCCAAAATTGGGAAAGGTCACAATCGCCTCGCGCCCCACTCGCAACATATCTGCGACCACGCTTTCCGTGCGCTTCATGGCCTGCAGTGTTTGCGAGAGAATCACGATGTCAAACGATTGATCCGCAATTTCTTTCATACCGGATTCAATATTCATTTGAATCACGTTCACACCCGTTTGGATGCAACGCACAATCGAGGCGCCGTCGTTCTCAATCCCGTAGCCGTCGACGTTGCGCGTGGCCTTTAAATAAGCGAGCAGCGAGCCGTCTCCACAACCCAGATCCAATACCCGTGACCCCATCGGAATCCACGCTGCAATAGCCTCAAAATCCGCGCGCGTAATCATGCAGTTGCCTCGCTGGCAATGACAGCATGTTCAAAGTAGGCGCGCACCGTGCGGTGATAGAGCGCGTTGTCGAGCAAAAACGCATCGTGGCCGTGCGGCGCGTCAATTTCCGCGTAGGTCACATCCTTCTTGTCGTCAAGCAAGGCCTTCACTATTTCGCGGGAACGCGCTGGCGAGAACCGCCAATCGGTGGTGAATGAAATGACCAAAAACTGGGCGGTGGCCGGAGCAAACGCCTTTGCCAGATCACCGCCATGTTCCGCCGCAGGATCAAAATAATCGAGCGCCTTGGTAACGCGCAAATATGTGTTTGCGTCGTAATAGCGTGAAAACTTCTCGCCTTGATATCGCAAATAAGATTCAATCTGAAATTCAGGTTCAAAGGAAAATTTTAGGCCGGCAACACTTTCTGTTTGCGGCTTGCTGCTGTCTTCGCTTTTTTCACTTTTTTCACTCAGCCCCCGCCCAAATTTTGTTTCCATCTGATCGTCCGAAATATAGGTAATGTGGCCAATCATGCGTGCCACCATCAAACCATTTTTCGGCACCGTGTTTTTGGTCTCAAAATGACCACCGTAGAAATCCGGATCGGTCATGATCGCTTGCCGTGCGACCTCATTAAACGCAATATTCTGCGCTGACAAATTAGGCGCGGCCGCGATCACGATGGCGTGTCGGACGCGATCCGGATAGCGATAGCTCAAACACATCGCCTGCATGCCGCCCAGCGAGCCGCCCATTACCGCGGCAAGCTGGCGGATGCCTAGCTGATCGAGCAGTCGCACATGCGAATCCACCCAGTCCTCTACTGTTACCATCGGAAAATCCGCGCCGTACGGTTTCCCTGTGGCGGGATTCGTTGAGAGCGGTCCGGTAGAGCCAAAACACGAGCCCAGATTATTGACGCCGATTACAAAAAAGTGGTCAGTATCAACCGGCTTTCCGGGGCCTACCATGTTGTCCCACCAGCCTTCACTTTTGGCTTGATCCTCGTAAACACCGGCCACGTGATGCGACGCATTGAGGGCATGACAAATCAGCACCGCGTTGGTTTTTTGCGGGTTCAGGTTTCCGTAGGTCTCAAACGCCAAACTGTACTCACTCAATACAGCACCGCTAGCCAGCTTGAGCGGTTCGGTAAAGAGCATTTTTAAAGGCGACGCGATCATAATTTCCAAACAACAAAAAGCCCGATCAGTTTGGACTGGCGGGCTTTCTATAATTTCAGATAGCCGCTTTAGCCGTATTTGTTGGGGGTATTAAATATCCCCGCGCCCGCAAGCTGATCTTCAAATCGGCGCAATGTGAAATTACGCTATCGCGCAGCTGGTGTCAAACCGGCGTAAAAAACCTGTTCCGCATTTCGCCTAGGCCCAAGGTCTCCAGCACTTCATGTAGGCGTTCGGTCGGGCGGCGGCGCGGTAAGTTTTTGTATGTGGCGATGATGAGCTCGTTTTTCATTGAATGTTCCCAGCCGATAAGCTCGGTGACCGTCACTTGATAACCGTGTGCCTCCAGCTGCAGGCAGCGCAACACATTGGTAATCTGGCTGCCAAATTCGCGCGTGTGCAAGGGATGGCGCCATATTTCTGTCAACGCACTTTTGGCCAGCGCAGCGCCTTTGTGCTTATTGAAAATCGAGGCAACTTCTGCCTGGCAGCAAGGCACCAGAACAACAAACTTGGCTTTTTTCGTTAACGCAAAATGAATCGCGTCATCGGTGGCAGTATTGCAGGCGTGAAGCGCCGTCACGATATCAATATGCGCGGGCAATTGTTGTGATGCAATTGAGGCGGCAGCCGACAAATTAACAAACGACATGCGCGGAAAACCCAGCTTCGCAGCCAGCGCCCGCGATTTCTGCACCAGATCGTCACGGGTATCGATGCCAAAAATATGACTTTGATCCTCGCGTGATTTAAAAAACAAATCATACAAAATAAAGCCAAGGTACGACTTGCCCGCGCCGTGATCGACCAGAGTTATATCGGGTTGTGCAGCAGAAATTTCATTCAACAGCGGCTCTATGAATTGAAACAAGTGATAGACCTGCTTCAGCTTTCGCTGACTGTCTTGATTCATCCGCCCGTCGCGGGTCAGGATATGCAGTTCTTTCAGCAGCTCGATGGATTGGCCGGGCCGAACATCGTAGGCGGGTGCGGGTGATGGCGCGTGGGTTGATGCACCTGCGGCTTTAAGTTTGGTCATGTATTGAGTTTATTCATTCAGCAAGCGCTTGTGTAGAAATGCCTTGAAAAAGCATGAGCCCGACAATTCGCGTGTCGGGCTCATGCTTTCGCTATCAACGATTTAAAAATCTATTTTTTCAAATGTATTGCCAAAAATTTGTCCATCGCTTCATAAAATTCAAACTGATTTTCCTGGTTACGAAAGCCATGGCCTTCATTTTCTTTCAGCATGTATTCAACGGCTACACCGCGTTTTTTCAGCGCTTCCACAATCTGATCTGACTCCGCCTTGTTCACACGCGGATCGCGCGCGCCTTGTGCAACAAACAAGGGTGTTTTAATTTTATCGACCAAAAACACCGGCGAAACTGCGCGCAAATAAGCCTCATCCTTTTCCGGATTGCCCACCATTTCGTAGAACATTTCGCGCAGCGGTTCCCAATAAGGCGGAATCGTTTTCATAAACGTGAACATATTGGAGACGCCCACATAATTCACCGCGGCCGCGTATAAATCCGGCGTCAACGTGACCCCCGCCAAAGTCGCATAGCCGCCGTAGCTGCCACCGTAAATGGCAACTCGCTTGGGATCGGCCACGCCTTCCTTAATTAACCACTGCACGCCATCGGTAATGTCATCCTGCATCGCGCGTCCCCACTGGCGGAATGAGGCTTCCCAAAATTTGCGTCCATAGCCGGTCGAGCCGCGAAAATTCATTTGCAAAACTGCATAGCCACGATTTGCCAATAGCTGTACTTCCGCGTTGTAGCCCCATACGTCGCGCGCCCATGGGCCACCGTGAGGATTGATCACCACCGGCAA
>JANYGV010000246.1 GCA_025359285.1 Burkholderiales bacterium | reverse complement strand
GCCAGCCTCACCGGCTCCGCGCCATAAATTTTTTCCAGCCGCCGCACCACAAAATGCCCGCGCGCCATATTTTGGAAATGCTCGATAAATAGCGTGTTAATTAGTGCGCCTGAGGCCGCGCCGATAATCGGCACGGCTTGTAACGCGGCTTTTTCGCTGACCACAATGCCGAAACGCGAACTGATGAGCGATACCAACCGCACCAACGCCGGCGCGCCGGCCTTGGTGAAGCCTTTCTCGGCCAGATATTTTGTCGCTTCGGTGACCGCGCCTGCCATCGCGGCGCGCGCGGCGAAATAACCGGATTCGGTGGCGTCGTCCTTGCTGCTGCGCCCGCCGAGCGCGAATACGGTTAAGCACGCGAGCTTGGTATCGATGTATTGAATATTTTCGCCTTCGCTTTTGGCGATGTCGGCGATGGAGCGCAACATGATCGTGGTGGATACCGGCAATTCAAACGCAAGTGCGGCTAAGCCAAACGCGCCGCCGACGGCGCCTGATGCGGCGGCGGCAAATTTATGCAGCCGATTTTTCGATGGTTTGATCGCGGTTTCATTAAGTGAACCTACCGCGACATTCAGTGCTTTCATCATCGCCGCTTCGGATGCTTGATGCACCGATTTCTGAAATCGTGCGGGCAACATAGATAAGCCACGCTCGACGGGTGAGCCTAAGAGGGCGGAAGCGCGTGCGGCGAGGCTCGGATTTTCCAGCAATAATTTGGCGCGTTTTAACTGCGCCAGATCTGATTTGGAGATGCCTGATTGCGATAACACGGTGATTGAAAGTGCGCCCATGATGATTGTACATTTACCTCAATTTTAGGTTGCAGTTGCAGATGCTGCGACCACATCTTCACCCAGATAAGCCTCGCGCACTTTTGGGTTGGCGAGCAGCGCTTTGGATTCGCCGCTCAGTGTGATTGAGCCGCCATCCATGACGTAGGCGCGGGCGCTGACCTGTAGCGCCAGCGCGGCGTTTTGTTCAATCAACAAAATGGTCACGCCGGTTTTTGAAACATCGCGAATCACTTCAAATATTTTTTGCACCATGATTGGTGCTAGGCCCATTGATGGCTCATCGAGCAACAATAGTTTGGGTCGCGCCATCAACGCTCGTGAGATCGCGAGCATTTGCTGTTCACCACCTGACAAGGTTCCGGCTGTTTGTTTGGCACGTTCTTTCAGGCGTGGGAATAGCGCAAATTTTTCCTCAATATCGACTTTGATCTGCGCACGGTCATTGCGCGTATACGCGCCCATCTGCAAATTTTCTTCTATCGTTAGACCGGGAAATACACCGCGCCCCTCCGGCACCAGCACCAAGCCCGCCGCGGCCAATTTATGCGGCGGCGTGCCGATAACATTTTGCCCGCTGTAGGTGATGGTGCCGCTGGCGGGTTTTAGCAAGCCAGTGATGGCTTTTAAGGTCGTCGTTTTACCAGCACCATTCGCGCCGATCAAGGTCACCAATTCGCCCTCATTTACATCGAGTGAAATACTTTTTACCGCGCGAATGCCGCCGTAGTTTATTTCTACATTTGTCAGAGATAACAAACTCATGCGGCAATCTCCACGGCTGCACCGAGATAGGCTTCGATCACTTTCGGGTCACGCTGCACTTCAGCGGGATTGCCTTCGGCAATTTTTTTGCCGTAATCGAGCACCGCAATTCGGTCGCATAAACCCATCATCAATTTCACATCGTGCTCGATTAATAAAATGGTAATGCCCTGCGCACGAATCGCACCAATCAACTTTCGTAATGACATTTTCTCGGTCGCGTTCATACCAGCGGCGGGTTCATCAAGCGCCAAGACTTTCGGGTCTGTCGCCAATGCGCGAGCGATTTCGAGGCGACGTTGATCGCCATAAGAAAGATGTTTAGCCAGATCATTGGCGCGGTGGCCAACGTTCACGAAATCGAGCAACTCATGCGCACGCGCTTCAATCGCCGCTTCCTCGCGCTTAGCACCGCTATGGCGCGTGATCGCGCCCCACACGCCGGTGTGGGTACGCACATGGCGGCCAATCATTACGTTTTCGATCGCGCTCAGGTTATTAAATAAGCGAATATTCTGAAAGGTCCGCGCGACGCCGAGCTTGGCAATACGGTCTGGCGTGATCCCGGTCAGCGGCTCGCCGTTGAGACTCACCACGCCCTCGTCATGTTGATAAAGACCGGTCAGCACATTAAACATGGTGGTTTTACCGGCACCATTCGGGCCGATCAAACCGAAGATGTGGCCCTGCTGAATAGCGAAACTCACGTCCGATAACGCCGTCAGTCCACCAAATCGCTTGCTGATATTTTTGGCTTCAAGAATGGTCGTCATGGTCAGGCCTCCTTCGGGGCTTGATGTTGCGATAATTCACGTTTCCGCACCGCTGACGAAATCAATCCCGCGGGACGGAACAGCATCATCACCACCATCGCAAAACCAAACAGCAACATGCGCAGCACTTCGGCTTCGATAATTTGTCTGCCGAACAATGCTTTTTGTGCAGGCTCAACGGTGTAACGCAATAGCTCCGGCACAAACGACAGCAGCACCGCGCCGACGATCACCCCCCAGATATTGCCCATGCCGCCCAACACCACCATCGCCAGAATCATCACGCTTTCAGTCAAACCAAAACTGGTGGGATCGATAAAGCCCTGGATGGCCGAAAAAATGCCGCCCGCAATGCCGCCAAAGGACGCACCCATCGCGAACGCCAGCAGCTTCAATTTGGTGGTGTCGATACCGGTGGCGCGTGCCGCCAATTCATCTTCGCGGATGGCTTCCCAGGCGCGCCCAATGCGCGAATTTTGTAGGCGAAGATTGATGACAATAACCACCATCAGCGCGAATAGCAGGAAGTAATAATATTTGATCAGTCCCGGCAAAACAAAACTGCCAATGCTGGTGTTGTTGCCAAAATCCATCCCGAAAAGTTTGATGGAATCAATCGTGCTGATGCCCTTGGGGCCGTTGGTGATGTTGATGGGCGAGGATAAATTGTTCATAAAAATTCGCACGATTTCGCCAAAGCCAAGTGTGACAATCGCCAGATAATCGCCGCGTAATTTTAATGTCGGTGTGCCGAGCAGCACCCCAAAAATGCACGCCATCAGCGCACCGATCGGCAGGATCACCCAGATCGGTAAATGCAGGCCGAAGTGTGGCGAGGCGAGCAATGCATAGGTGTACGCGCCGATGGCGTAAAACGCGATGTAGCCCAAGTCCAACAGCCCGGCGAAGCCGACCACAATATTCAGCCCCAAAGAGAGCATCGCGAAAATGAGGGCGAGGTTGGTGATGCGTACCCACGCCATGCCCTGCATCGCTAGCACAAACGGCAATGCGGCCAAGGCAATCGCGATCAACGCTGAGCCGCCCCAAAACAGCGCAGGATGTTTGCGGATATTAGCGGGTAAGAATGTCTCTGCAAAATTGGTCATGATTGCTCTCTAGGCTCGATCAGATACACGTTCGCCCAGCAAACCGGAGGGACGGAATACCAGCACCAATATCAGCACAAAAAATGCATACACATCTTTGTAGTCGCTGCCGAAGATTGACGCATTTGAATTCGCCTCACACATGGCCGCAAAGCCCGGCAGAATTTTGTCGAGCGTGCACACATTGGTAACGTCGCCCATATAGCCGGACCCGAGCGCCTCGATCAAACCGATCAAAATGCCGCCCAATACGGCGCCGCCCAAATTACCAATTCCGCCCAACACCGCCGCGGAGAAGGCTTTCAAGCCGAGTAAGAATCCCATTTGATAGTGGGCAATGCCGTAGTAGCTGCCGACCATGACGCCGGCCATAGCACCTAGACCTGCGCCCACAATAAACGTAAAAGAGATGACGTTATTGACATTAATTCCCATCAGTCCGGCGACCTGCTGATTTTGCGAGGTCGCGCGCATCGCGATGCCGATGCGGGTTTTGTAGATCAACGCAAGCAGGCCGCCCATCATGGCAATCGATAAGGTGATGATGGCAATCTGCACATTGGTAATCGTGGCGCTACTTTCAGCCGAACCTAAATGGAAAGTTTGGGTGGGTACGACCTGTGGAAATGAAATGTAATTGCGACCCCAGATCAGAAGTGCCACATGCTGCAAAATAATCGACACACCAATGGCGGTGATAAGGGGCGCTAAACGTGGCGCCTTGCGCAGCGGGCGATAGGCAACCCGCTCAACCGTGTAGCCCACCGCCATACACGCCATGATCGCGGCCAATACCGCAAGCAGCAGGATGATAATCGGCGGCGCGCCAGAACCTGCCAAAGCAGTAATCACGGTAAATGCGACCATCGCGCCGATCATCACCACTTCGCCGTGGGCGAAATTGATCAGCTGGATAATGCCGTAAACCATGGTGTAGCCCAGCGCCACCACGGCATATACGCAGCCGAGAGTGAGACCGTTGACGATTTGTTGTATGAGTGTATCCATCGATTTGAGTTTGATGCCTCTTCTTTGATGCTTTGGTTTAATGTCTTGCTAATTCAATTGCAGATACGTTGACAACCGGCGAACTAACGGGCGATCACTGCTCAGTGAGCTCGTAGCCCTGCAAATAAGCAAAAACGGCACCAAGTCATACAGACTCGGTGCCGTTTTTTGATGACGACCGTGACGTTACTTCTTTGGCGCTTCTGCTGGTTT
>JANYGV010000243.1 GCA_025359285.1 Burkholderiales bacterium | reverse complement strand
TTTGTCGCCTAACAATTTGTCAGGATCAAAGCACTTGAACGCCAAGCCCAGAATTGTTGCCACTGGCCCCAATGTGATGTAGCGCTTTTCCCATGTCACGCGCAGACCCAGCGTTTCCTTGCCTTCCCACATTTGCTTGCAAACGATGCCGGTGTCGGGCATGGAGGCGGCATCCGATCCCGCCTCAGGCGCGGTCAGCGCGAAGCAGGGAATTTCTAGGCCTTTTGCCAGGCGCGGCAAGTAATGATCTTTCTGCGCTTTGGTGCCGTAGTGCATCAGCAATTCGCCTGGCCCTAATGAATTCGGCACCATCACCGACACCGCCGCGGTCGCGGAGCGGGTGGAAATTTTCATCACGGTTTGGCTGTGGCCATACGCCGAGAAACCCAGGCCGCCGTATTCCTTGGGAATGATCATTCCGAGGAATCCTTTGTCCTTGATAAATTGCCATACTTTCGGTTCGAGATCGTGCAGCTCGTGGGTGGTTTTCCACTCGTCGATCATGCTGCAAAGCTCATGGGTAGGGCCGTCAATAAACGCTTGTTCCTCGGCCGTTAGTTTGGCCTTCGGCACGTTTAACCATTTGTTCCAATCCGGCTTGCCGGAAAACAAATCGCCGTCCCACCAAACGGTGCCCGCCTCCAGCGCTTCCTGTTCGGTTTGCGACATTTGCGGTAGCACTTTTTTGTACACCGCAAAGATCGGCACCGTGAGCAGACTCATGCGGATAGATTTCACATTGGCAACCACGGCGGCCGCCAAAAATACGAACCACAATATTCCGGCGAGGGCGCCATCGACTGTGCCGGTTACGGTCAACGCCAGCAAGGCCACGCCGATCACGCCAGACCACATCGCCGCGCTTGAAGCGTGATACGCCAGCGCCCAAATAATCGCGACTGCAAGCACTCCACAAAATAATATCGTCAACATGATGACGTCTCCTTTTTCAGATAAAACACAAAATCAAAAATTCAAGTTTCTTGAAACCACTGATGTGCGTCAGTCGCATTCGCCATCGGTGACCGCAGCCCGGCGGCCAAAAACGGGGCCAAACGCTTTAGTAGCAATTCATCGTTATTTACTTCGGTCGGATGAAATTGCGCGATTACCTTGAGCGCATCGGTCCCGGCCAGTGTGTATGACAACGCGCCCATCACAAAATGCAGCCGCCATGACACTTCTTCGCGCGGCAAATGCGGTAATGCCCGAGCAAACGCAGCCCGATAACGCGCAATCATTTCTGCATATTGGTGTGACAAAAATTCGCGAATGAAAGG
Organism: Burkholderiales bacterium; assembly: GCA_025359285.1. GTDB lineage: Bacteria > Pseudomonadota > Gammaproteobacteria > Burkholderiales > Usitatibacteraceae > UKL13-2. Next base: position 3,588 of record JANYGV010000243.1, on the reverse strand, counting down.
TGCCGGGTCGGCATAAGCGCGGCCCAGTAATCGCAGGAAATTCTTGCCGCCTTGGCTCTGGTCACGCGCCAGTTTCAATGCGGGAATAAACATCGCCGAGATAATGACTTCACAGGTCAGCGCCTTGTTTCCGGCTGCCGTTTCGTAGTTCGTGAGCAGCTGCATGCGATCCTGATTCATGGGATCAAGCCGCCGCGTGAGCACCGCCTGAAACAGCTCTTCTTTCGAGCCGAAATGATAGTTTGCGGCCGCGAGATTAACGGCGGCGGCCGTGGTAATGAGGCGAAGCGAAGTCGCCTCAAAACCATGCTCCATAAATAATTCTTCAGCGGCATCGAGGATGCGCGATTTAGTATCGAGCTCTACCACCGCATCGGCGGGCCGGACAGATTTTTGAATTGCAGAAATGGCCATAAATTGATTATTAACAACAGGTTAAACGCGAGTTAAACGCGGGTTAAACGCGGGGCAAACGCGGGTTGAGCGCAAATTCAAGGCAAATTCAAAGCGGCTGAAAACGTTTTTCAAACACTTGTTTGAAACTAGCGTATTACTCGACGTTGGAGGTGTCAATCACTTTTGATGTTGCGGCGCAGCATAATTTTGTAACCCTAGTATTGACGATCATCTTGAGCCATTTATGCCTTGCGACACCCGCCGATATTAGAGTTTATTAGCAGCACCCTGAACGGCCGCACACAGGGACTCGGGGTTTGCCTTTCAAGAGTCGCGATACTCAACGCACCAAACGCTATTGCGCATATTGCGCTGCGCGCGCTCGGGTGCTATTTTGCGACACCACCAATTTCTGAGTAATCCCATGAAAACAATTCCACAAGTTTTAACGCTCGCGCTGGCTGTCGCATCAACGTTGAGTTCAACTTTGAGTTTTGCTGAAACGAGTAATCTCAACGCGTCTTTGTACCTACCCGACAAGCCCGGCGTTGACACGGTTTATTTCGATACCAAAGCCGCGCCCTGCGATGATTTTTACCGCTACGCCACCGGCCATTGGCAGGATGCCAGCGCCATTCCAAAGGATAAAGCCCGATGGGGCGCATTTGACCAGATCGGTGAGCGCAATCGCGAGGTGATGAAAGCGATATTGGTGGCGGCCATGAAACCAGATGCCGCACCGGCTGGTTCCATTAAACGAAAAGTAGGCGATTTTTATGCAAGCGGCCTTGCTGCGGATAAAATGGATGCGCAAAAGAGTTTGAACGCGGCGCTCGACATCGCCAAAGATCCGGTTTACGCAACATCCATGGCGAGCGCTTTTGCGCTGTTGCATAAACAGGGCACACCGGCTGGCTTTAATTTTGCGATTCGCCAAGATCAGAAAAATTCATCGCGCTACATCGCCCAGTTATTTCAGGGCGGCCTCGGTTTGCCGGAGCGCGAATATTATTTTTCGACCGATGCGCAAAGTAAAAAACAGCGCGATGCTTATGTGACGCATGTTACAAAAATGCTCGCGCTCTCCGGCATGAGTGCGGATGACGCGGCAGACAGCGCGGCCCGCATCATGGCGTTGGAAACTTCGCTGGCTGAAGCAGCGATGACGCGAGTGGACGCGCGTGATCCGGACAAAACTTACAACCTGATGACGCTCGATAAATTGAAAGTACTTGCGCCAAATTTTGATTGGAATGCGTTCTTTGCGGCGCTGAATATCGAATCGGTCGGCGACATCAATGTGGGTCAGCCAAAATTTTTTGAAGCGCTTTCGAAACTCGCCAGCGATACGCCACCCGCCACCTGGCGCGCCTACAGTGTATGGCATACGCTGCGCAGCATGAGCCCCAATATGGGCGGCGAATTTGAGAAGGAAAATTTTGCGTTTTACGGCAAAGTGCTGACCGGCGTAGAAGAAATGGAGCCGCGCTCAGACCGCGTAATCGCCACCATTGATCGCACCATGGGCGAGGCAATCGGCCAGCTCTATGTTGAAAAAGCGTTCAGCCCTGCCGCCAAGGCCAAGGCGCTGGATCTGGTCAAAAACGTGCGCGCGGCAATGCGTGACCGTATCGAAGCGCTCGACTGGATGAGTGCTGCGACCAAGCAAGAAGCAACCATCAAACTGGACGCCATCGCAGTCAAGATTGGCTATCCCGATAAATGGAAAGACTATGCTGCGGTTGAGATCAAGGCTGATGATTATTTAGGCAACGTGATCCGCGCCACGCGCGTCGAATTTCAGCGCCAGCTGGATCGTCTCGGCAAACCGATTGACCGAAATGCGTGGTCAATGTCGCCGCCGACCGTGAACGCGTATTACAACTCGAGCATTAACGAAATTGTCTTTCCCGCCGGTATTTTGCAATCACCCTTCTTCAACGAAAAAGCCGATGACGCCTCCAACTATGGCGGTATCGGCATGGTGATCGGCCACGAGCTCACGCATGGCTTCGATGATCGTGGCCGCAAATTTGACGCGATCGGCAACCGTCGTGATTGGTGGACCGCCGAAGATGCGACCCGCTACACCGTCAAGGCTGACGCCATCGCGAAACAATACGACGCCTATCAGCCCTTACCCGGCATCAATATTAATGGCCGCGCCACGCTGGGCGAAAACATTGCCGATTTTGGTGGTCTGCGCGTGGCTTATTTGGGCCTGCAAAAAGCGATTGCCACTAACCCGAACAACGGCAAAAAAATCGATGGTCTGGCGCCGGAGCAACGCTTCTTTATCAACTATGCGCAATCGTGGCGGCAGAACGTGCGCGAGGCCGAGCTCCGCCGTCGTCTACTGACAGATTCACATTCGCCCGCGCGCTACCGGGTGCTCGGCCCGCTGGGCAATTTGCCAGAATTCCAGCAGGCGTTTGCCTGTAACGCAGGCGATCGAATGGTAAGGGCCGCGACCGAGCAGGTGAACGTTTGGTAAACATTTAACTTGCAATAGGGCCATAAATTGCACAACAAAAAACGCAATAAATAAACCGCCGAGAAAGCGACCTTGCTATTGGCGAGGTCGCTGCTAAGGTAACGCAAGGCGTCTGAACATAATCAATACTTCTACGCCAAATGAAATGTCAGGCGTAGTGAAAACAGTTTTGAGGCCGGTATCGCGATCAGCGGACTGCATTCACCCTATGCCGCAACTTTTTGTATCAATTTGTAATAGAAAATGTGCGGTTACCAGCCTTCAAAACGGGTGAAAAGCTGGTTTTGCGAGCGAAACGTCATCTCGCTAGTTCAGAATCCGCGCTGTTTTAGACTGTCTTAATTAAGCAACAAACGTGCTTAAATTAACGAATATTTGTCGCTTCCCCAAACGCCCGGTGATAGTCTTCCGTCACGTCTAACAGCTCAATTTGACGGGAGTATGACAGGGAGAATTTAAACGCTGTATCCGCCACTGTCAGCCGCGCATCACCAATGATGCCGCGATAAGCCCCATATCTTGCTGCCTGCGCCGTAAATTGGATGGTTTTGGGACTATTTTGTCCGGTTTTTTGATGAGGCAACCAAAATGCAATTTAAGCAAAAACAGTTAACACGACTTTTGTTGGAGGTCATTGGGGCGAGTGCCACGGCCACACTCATTGGAATGCCCGCATTTGCGCAGGACGCCGCACAACC
>JANYGV010000218.1 GCA_025359285.1 Burkholderiales bacterium | reverse complement strand
TTTGGCGACCAATAACGTTTCCATGGTGTTGCAGGGCGCATAACGTTGCGTTTTCGCGTTGTCAGCAATGGCAATGGCCTTCTCAATATCGGCGCTGGCATCAATATAAACATGACACACGCCGTCGAGATGTTTAATCACGGGCACCATCGCCTCATTCGCAATTTTTAAGGTCAAACTTTTTCCCCCGCGCGGAATAATCACATCAATTACGCCCTTCATCGCCAACATCGCCGTGACCGCCGCTCGATCAGTGGTGGGCACCAGTTGCACCGCCGTCTCGGCTAAACCGGCGCTTTTCAAGCCTGTCACCATACACGCGTAAATGGCGAGATTACTCTCGAGCGCCTCGCTGCCGCCGCGTAAAATGCAGGCGTTACCAGACTTCAAACACAGCGCGGCAGCGTCGGCAGTCACATTAGGGCGCGATTCGTAAATCATGCCGATAACGCCCAGCGGTACGCGCATTTTGCCGACTTGAATACCAGAAGGTCGAAATTTGAGATCGCTCATTTCACCCACGGGATCGCTCAAAGCCGCTACTTCGCGAACACCATTAGCCATGGTATGAATTGATTTTTCGGTGAGGGTTAAACGATCAATAAATGCTTGGTCATGCCCATTTAGTTTTGCGCGGGCAAGATCGTTTGAATTGGCCGCGAGGATGACTGCAGCGTGCTTGACCATCGTATCGGCAGCGTATATGAGCGCTGCGTTTTTGCTGGCCGTAGACGCGCGCGCAAGTTCGCGTGCCGCTGCCTTGGCCGTGATACCAATACGGCGCATGGTTTCTGCGACGTCATTATTTAAACTCGGGTGGATCAGATCGTTTGCCATTGCTAGTGTTTTCGTTTTCGTCTTCGTATTCGTATTTGCTGTTGCATTCGCCGGCGTATTTGCCATTGCGTTTGCTTTTATATCGGCTAATTTTAACCGGGATGCTAACCGCTCGTTTTCAAATACTGGTCTGCCAGGTGCGGAGGCCGGCGCGCACCCCGGCGATCCCGCAGGCGAGTTGGAAAAGCGCGTCCCAAGGGTTGTTGCTGTCGAGCCCCTTGATCATGCGATCAACCTTGGCTGCCAGCAGGTTTAATTTCGCGAGGCTATCCGGTGTGTGGCGACGAGCGGTGCGTTCCAGTTCACGCGCTTTGCCGGGATGTGGCGCTCTGCCCGATTTGGTGGTGCCACGCACGCGCATCAGCATTCGTAATTCATTTGCGAGCACCCACAAAATCAATGGGGGCGCTTCGCCTTCTGCATTTAGTCCATTTAGCATACGGCAAATGCGCGCGGCTTTATCTTTTTCTGCGCCATCATGAATCGCGGATACCAATTGAAACGGATTAAAGCGCGACACATTTGCCACACTTTCCTCCAGCACGCTGAGCGTTATTTCACCGGGTGGACATAACAGCGCCAGCTTTTTGATTTCTTGCTGTGCGGCCAATAAATTGCCTTCTACACGATCTGCCAAAAAATCGAGCGCTTCGCCACTCGCCCGCTGATCCTGTCGTGCCAGGCGGCCTGCCAGCCAGCGCGGTAAATGTGCGCGCTCAACCGGCGTTGCTTCAATCATGGTGGCCGCACTTTCAAGGGCAATAAACCATTTGGTTTGTTTACCCTGCCAATCTATTTCAGGGAGCGTGAGGAGCGTCACGGTATCGTCCGGCAGTTGTGCGCAGTAATCCACAATTGCCTGCGAGCCGTCTTTGCCAGGCTTGCCGGTGGGAATACGGATTTCAACAAACCGGAGTGACGCAAACAGCGACAGCGCGGCACTCGCGGCCAGTAAGCTATTCCAATCAAACCCGGATTCCGCAGTGAATACCTCGCGCTCAACGTAGCCATTTTTTTTGGCAAGATCGCGGAAGCAATCTGATGCCTCCAATGCGCCTAACGGCTCTGCCCCAAAAATTACCGTTAACGGCGGCAATGTTTTAGGGGGACGTTCGAGGAATTGTTCAGCCGTTAATCGCATAACGCATAGCAAATGGATTATATTTTGAGTAGCCGAAGTTCAACAGACGGGCTCAGAAACGACGCTTAATTGACATGTTTGACCGCAGCCATGCGCCGCAGTATTTGCCCGACAATATCTTTTTCCATATCGGTGTACAGCAGCGCTTCTTCCTGCTGTTTTGCAATAATCAAAGAATCATCGTAGGTCAGAATTCGCGTCAGTTGGATCTCGCTGGTGGGAATCAGCACCCGCCCGCTTGACTCCGAAAATTGGTAGCGCACCAGCAGCTTCAATTCATATTCACGCACGCGTCCCGCACCGGACAGCGATAAAATTTGTCGGTCACGTCGTTCAACGCTAATCGTGAGCTCTGCATCAGCCGCTGTGGCAGTGGTCACTGGTTTAGTTGAGGTGGTCCCCAACTCGCGTCGCACCAGACTCGCCACTGCCGAGGTGCTGGGGGCCGCCACGAATATGCCTTTATACGGCAATTCATATGAACCGCGCAGCGCGAAACCGCATCCAGCAAGGCTTGCAAGAACTACCAGGACAAGTACAGCTACCGTGATGGCAGCGGCTGCATTGGTTTTAATTGCGTTAGACCACAACATTGATAAGCTTTCCGGGCACCACAATTATTTTTTTAATCGCCTTGCCGTCGGTATGTTTTGCCACACTTTCATCAGCCAACGCCAACGCTTCAATTATTTCCTTGCTCGCATCGGCACGTACTAAGATCTGTCCGCGCAATTTGCCGTTTACTTGAACCATGATTTGAATCTCATCTTGCAACAACGCAGCCTCATCCACTTTTGGCCACGGGGTGTCAATGATCTCGCCATGTAGCTTCGCAAAACCCAGCTCGTCCCATAATTGAAATGCGATGTGGGGAGCGACCGGGTACAACATGCGAATCAAAATGGAAATACCTTCGCGGGCAACTGACGCCGCGTGTGCGTTAGCGTCTGTTTTCAATTCCTCCAGCACATTCAACATTTTCATCGCGGCTGACACTACGGTGTTGTATTGCAGGCGCTGATAATCGTGTGTGGCTTGTTTGAGGATGCTGTGAATGTCGTGGCGCAGGGCTTTTAAGTCTCGGGATAAATTACCGGCATCAAACTTCTCTGCCGCCGTTTTCACCGTCTCGCGCTGCTGCAAGCCGTATGCGTAAAACCGGCGCAGGAATCGAAACACCCCTTCCGCGCCTGAATCCGACCACGCCGCACTTTGATCCGGCGGCCCGGCAAACATCACATACGCGCGCGCCGTGTCTGCTCCAAATTTTTCGATAATGTCTTTGGGCTCGACCACATTGTTTTTCGACTTCGACATTTTTTCCATGCCGCCTAGGATCACCGGCTGCCCATCCTCTTTGGAAATTGCGCCGATTGGGCGACCTTTCTCATCGTAGGTCACTTCAATCTCGCTGGGGTAGTACCAGCGCTTTTTGCCGGTGTTATCTTGACGATAAAAACATTCCTTCGACAGCATGCCTTGCGTAAATAAATTCGTGAACGGCTCATCGAAATTAATGAGGCCAAAATCCTTCATCACCTTCGTCCAGAAACGTGCGTAGAGCAAATGCAAAACCGCATGTTCAATGCCGCCGATATATTGGTCCATCGGCATCCAGTAATCATTGCGTGCATCGACCATGCTCATATTGGAATTGGGCGAACAATAGCGCATGAAATACCATGATGAATCAACAAACGTGTCCATCGTATCGGTCTCACGCTGTGCCGGTTTGCCGCATTTCGGGCAGGCGCAATTCAGAAACCGCTCGTCCTTTTTCAGTGGATTACCGGAGCCATCCGGCACCAAATCTTCCGGCAGGAGGACCGGCAGATCTGCGAACGGCACAGGGACTGGGCCACAGCTATTGCAATTGATAATCGGAATTGGCGTTCCCCAATAACGCTGACGGGAAATACCCCAATCGCGGAGGCGATATTGGACTTTCTTTTCGCCGCCATCTGATTTTAATTGCGTGGCAATGTAATCATTGGCGGCTTCGTATTTCATGCCGTCAAGCGCACCGGAATGAATGCATGTGCCATAGTCCTTGTAGTGCGTTTGCCAAGACGCCATCGAAAACTGCCTGCCTAAATCGATCACCTGCTTAATCGGCAATGCATATTTTTTCGCAAATGCAAAGTCCCGCTCATCATGTGCGGGCACACCCATCACCGCACCATCGCCGTACGTCATCAAGACATAGTTGCCTACCCAGACCGGAATTTGTTCGTGCGTAACGGGATGCGTAACACACTGGCCTGTAGGCATGCCTTTCTTTTCCATTGATGCCATATCGGCTTCGGCGACGCCGCCTTTTTTGCATTCCTCAATGAAAGCATGCAGCGCAGGATCGCTCGCGGCGGCAACAGTGGCAAGCGGATGCTCAGGTGCTATCGCGCAAAACGTGGCACCCATGATGGTATCGGCGCGCGTCGTGAACACGAACAGCTTGCCATCTTGCACC
>JANYGV010000199.1 GCA_025359285.1 Burkholderiales bacterium | reverse complement strand
CCAGCACATTGATCATCGCGCCGATATTTATTCACTCGGCGCCATGTTCTTTGAACTATTGACTGGCAGCCCCCCGTACAAAGCCGACAGCGCGCAAACCATGCTTGAGCAACACGTGCGCGCACCGCTGCCATCGCTGCCTCCCAGCTTGTGCCGGTTTGCGCCGCTGCTCGATCGCATGCTGGCTAAACGCCGCGATGATCGCCCCGATTCAGCCCTAGACATTGCCGCTGAGCTGGCAGGGTTGTTCAGTAAGCCCGTGGTCAGCCTGCCTGCAGCTGCCAATTCCGAAGAATTTCCCAAGGGGGATTTGCAACCGCAACTTGCAGATTTCGATCTGGTAGGACGGATTCGCCACGCCGCAGAAATCACGCTTTCGCTGGCGCATGGCAAGCCTCGCCAATCGATCAACTCAACCGAAACGTCAGGCTCGACTTTATAACGCAGCTGTTGCCGCCGCAAAAGCCGTAACGTGGCCGCATGGATGCGTCTGCTTTATGTATCAAACGAATTTGCCAAGCAAATAGCCCAAACAGATAGATGCGCCTCAACGCCTGCTATTCTGTGACCATATTAACCTGCGTCAATACATCTAAAAATTTGGAACACTTGGACTCAAACATCAACACTGCCACTAAGTCATCGGCCGCCAATACCGCTGGTGTGAGCGACGACATCAGCCTGACACCGAAAGCAAAGCGCCGGATGCGGCTGGAAATGCCTTGGATCATATTGTTGGCCATGCTGGTCGGAACATTTGTTGCCGCCTATAAAAGCGAGCAGACCGCCGATGCCGTCGCATCAAAACGCTTTCAGGAAACAGCGCAATCTGCCTATATGAATTTGCAGCACGAGCTTGAAGCAACCCAAGATCTGCTAGAAAGCACGGCCGCGTTCGTTTCAATGATGCCCAGCGGCAGCATTGATGCAAGCGCCTGGAATAACTTCTTTAATGCTCGTTCTGCCAGCAGCAAACGCGCCAATGGCGGCATTGCGGATGACCGACATGGTTTAATTCGCGTCGACTACATTCCGGGCACCAGTGCGATTGCCACGCCCGAAGTAGCTGCTGCGGCAAGCGCGCGGCTGTCCAACTTGTTTGCCTCAAATGCTGACGCCATTACCGCGAAAGCCAATCTGGACGATATTCCTGCCGTCGCCTGGGCAATCGCCGAGGCCAATAAGCGTTCTGGCGTGGTGGTGTCGGCTCCCCTAAATAGTGCGCCTTCGGTGGGCGGAAAAATGGTGGCGATGGTGCTGTCCATAAACACGCGACACTCTGGCGGGAAAATAGGTGCCGATAAAACACCCGCGGATGCGCCGCCGCCGGTGGCGCTGGCTGGGGCTGGGGCAGCGACTGCTACGGTGAGAACACCGGGAAGCATTGTTGCTCTCGTAAACCTAAGCGATATTCTGGCGAAAACAGGCCGGGCAGAAGGTAATCGTATCAGCGCGCTATTGGTGGACGAAGCAATCCAGTCGAGTTCAGCCGAGCCTTTGCATAAGCCTCAATTCAGTCAGGTCATCAGCGGCACGCCGGCGCAGCAGCCGTGGAAAATACTCGTGACGTCTACGCCGTTATTCGAAGACGAACTCAAGGATTCTTCACCCCGAATCATTCTTATGGTCGGCATCATTGGCGCTGTTTTACTGGCGGGCCTGATCTGGTTACTGTCACGCTTGCGCCAGCAGGCTGAATCACTTTCAGAGAGTATGACCGCGCGTTTGCGCGACCAGATGAAGCTCAACGAAGACATCATCGAGTTCAACCCCAGCCCGATTTATCGGAAAAATGTGGATGGGCAATTTATCGCCGTTAATCGCGCCTGGGAGCAATTATTTGGCTACCGTCGCAAAGACGTCGTCGGTAAAGTCAATCGCGATATTCAACAGGTCGAGCAGGCCACCGAGAGCGATGCCAGTGATCAAAAGCTATATGAAGTTGAAGGTGGCTACGACGTTACCGAACGCGTGTTCACCAATGCCGAGGGCCGACAATTAGAAACCATGGTCGCCAAGCAATTGATACGACGCGCAGATGGCACCGTCGATGGACTCATCGGCACGATTACCGATTTGTCGCCAGTCCGACGATTAGAGCGTGAAATCGCCGTGCAACGCGAGCAGCTGGATCTGGTCATTAGCGCCTCTCAGCAAGGGATTTGGGATGTTGAATTACGTCCCGGCGGTAACACTTATTTTTCCAGCGCATTTCGCGAGATGCTGGGTTACGCCTCGGGGGGCTTTCCGGCGCCTTTCCTTTGGGGGGCGAATATTCACCCAAACGACAAGGCACTATTTGCGAAGGAGCAGATTCGCCACCTCAAAGGTGAAACGCCGTTTTTTGATATCGAAGCACGCGCGCTGCGACGCGACGGCTCTTATATATGGGTAAGAACCCGTGCGGTGGCGCGGCGCGAGGCCGATGGCCGTGCAGTACGATTTGTGGGCTCGATCGTCAACGTCAGCGATCGCAAAGATGCCGAGCGGATGCTGATCGAAGGCAGCTCGCGCATTGCCGAGGCCGCCAAGGCTAAAGAATCATTTTTGGCAACCATGAGCCACGAGATTCGCACGCCGCTCAACGGTGTTCTGGGCATGGCCGCGCTACTTGCCGATACGCCATTGAATGAAGAACAACACGACTACATTCGCCTGATTCGGGCGTCGGGCGATACGCTCCTTAGCCTGATCAATGATGTGCTCGATTTTTCAAAAATTGAAGCGGGTCACATGAGCCTCGAATCGGTGCCGGTCGAGTTGATCGCGCTGATTGAAGAAACTTTTGAAATCGTCGCCGAAAAAGCGCGCGAAAAGCGGATTGCGCTGATTTATGATGTTCGCGATGATGTTCCGTTCTATATCTTGGGCGACGCCACACGGTTACGCCAAATTTTGCTCAACCTGCTTTCGAACGCGCTCAAGTTCACCGAAAGCGGCGAAATAAAATTGACAATTACGGCGCAGCGAAACCAGGCCGGAAAGCTGATGCTGGAAGGCCGCGTGCAAGATACTGGTGTGGGCATCAGCGCCGAGCAAATTGCCAAATTGTTTACGCCATTTACGCAGGCCGATGCGTCCACCACCCGCAAATATGGTGGTACCGGGCTGGGCTTAGCCATCGTCAAGCGCTTGACCGACGCCATGAACGGAAACGTTCGTGTCGAAAGTGCCGTAGGCGAAGGCGCAACCTTTATTTTCAACATTGAAACCCAGCTTGCGCGCGGGCCGCTGCGCCCCTACATGCAGCGCCAAGTATTTGATTTCCTCGGCAAAAAAATACTCGTCGTTGATAGCATTGCCAGCCGCCGTGAGTTCCGGCAAGCTCGCTACACCCGATGGGGATTCGATGCGGTCTCGGTGAGTCCTGATGAAGCGGCAGCAACGCTGCGCGCCAAGCCGGGTCTGGATATCGTGATTACTGATTTTGTCCAGCCCAATGTCGAGGCAAATGACTTTCAGGCAGCGCTGGCAGCCAACGATAAATCGCGGCTCATGCAGCGTGACAAACCTATTGTGAGTTTGCTGTTGTCCGGTGTCACGCGTGCCGATCTTGCGCGGCAAAATTTTTTACCCGTGGTGCGGCACGATTTTTTTCTGGTGAGGCCAGTCAGTATTACCAAACTATTCGACGCCTTGATGCGCGCTGTGCTGGGCGAGCTCAGCACGGACAAATCCTTGCGGCCTTATTTGGCGTCAGAAAAAGCAATCGATAGTCCCGACGCCAGTGCTGTTCTCGCCACTTTCAATGCGGTCAAGCCTGCGGTCGCGGATGCTGCAAAATCCGCGCCCGCGACGTTACCGACGCTGCGCCCGGGCGACGCCGTGTCGAATCAAGCTTCGCCGCCGGCCACCGGAGCCGCCGCCAAAAGAGTCAAGCCGACTACGGTCAGAAGCTATAACGTTTTGGTGGCTGAAGATAACGAGGTAAATCAGCAGGTGATCGGCGGCATGCTGCGGAAACTAGGTCACCGCTACACCATGGTAGGCGATGGCCGCGCGGCCGTTGAGGCCGCCAAGCGGCATCACTTTGATGTGATTTTGATGGACATCCAAATGCCGGTGCTGGATGGAACCGCCGCAACACTCGAAATTCGCGCTTATTTTGCTGAGTCTGAAATGTCGAACGGAACTGCCTGTCCACCGATTGTGGCGATGACGGCGCATGCGCTAGCGGGCGACAAAGAAGGTTATCTCGCCAATGGCATGGATGACTATATTTCGAAACCGATTCGCTTAGCTGAAGTCGCCGCCGTACTCGAACGCACGGCGGGCCAGTCTATGCCCGCAGAAAACAAAGCTGCCGACGCCGTTGCAATACTGCGCGTTGACACAAACATCAAGTCGAGCGTTGCGTCCAGCGTTGCGTCCAGCGTTGAGTCAAGTAAAGCATCGCATGCATCGCCTGAACACGTAGCCCCTACTGCCGATTCGGCAACGATCCGCCCAGCATTATCGGGCACCGCTAACAGCTCGATTAACGCGCCAACATCTACCAGGCCGGTGCCGGTCGGCGGCGTGACCAAACCTGTGCTGTTTGCGCGCAGTGATTTGGCCACACGAATTGATCAATTGCCATTGCTCGATATCGAACAGCTTGAAGACCTGCGATATTTGCCGGCCGCACCGGGCGGCACGGTCGGCGGGAGCGATCCCTCCGACCCGGTGGGTGGGCT
>JANYGV010000194.1 GCA_025359285.1 Burkholderiales bacterium | reverse complement strand
CGAGTTGGCCATGCAATCGCTGACAGCGGGGCTGAACCGCATCAAGCGACGCCGCAAGCTCCACGGCATTCGCTGCCGACACCAGAAGAAGTTTCGCGTCACGATAGATTCCAAACATCTGTTACCGGTGGCCGATAATCGGCCGGACCGTCAATTTGCACCGATCGCCCCGAATCGGGTGTGGGTGGCTGACATCACCTATGGCCCGACCGATGAGGGTTGGCTGTTTCTGGCGGCAATCAAGGACTGATATACCGGCGAGATCGTCGGCCGGGTAATGGACAAGCGAACAAGCGCACAAGCGCACAAGCGGACAAGCGCACAAGCGGACAAGCGGATGACCCAGCAATTGGTGATTGATGCATTGCGAGCGGCATATTGGCGCAAGAAGCCGAAGGCAGGGCTGATGCATCACTCGGATCGCGGTAGCCCGTGTTGCAGCCAGGCTTACCGCGACTTACCGCGCAGCGATGGGATGGAAACCTCCATGAGCCGCGGTGGCAACGGCTAGGAGCGCGAAGCCTGCCCTCGGGGCATAACGCGCCGATGGAGCGCTTCTTCGGCACGTTAAAGACCGAGAGCTTGCATCATGACCGCTTTGCGACAAGAGACGACGCGAGGCGAGTCGTCTTCGAATACATCGAAGTCTTCTAGGCCCCGAAGGAAGTTCCGTTGGGGGATAACCGCATCCGACGTCACGCCACGATTAACAACCAGTCACCCGCCGATTGGGCGAAACAATTCAGCGAAACAGGCAGTCAATCGGCCGCATGATTCATTAGCTTGCCCGTCTACTAAATCAGACCTCGCTCATGGCACCGCAAGTGCAAAAAACAGCTAACGCGGCTGCCAACTAAGCCCCATCACGGCGATATATCGAGATATAAAAAAAGCTTGTTGTGCTTGATTTTCGTTAGCCTGCGCGACATTTAGGCGAAGTAGCGCAAGAAATTAATTGCATATTTGCTCTTACAGATCATTTTGATTCACTTCGTGACATCGCTCGCCTTCAATTGCGGAAATAAAATCACATCGCGAATTGAGGGTGAGTTGGTGAGCAGCATGACCAGACGATCGATGCCGATGCCTTCGCCCGCCGTGGGCGGCATGCCGTATTCGAGGGCGCGGACATAATCGGCGTCGTAGTGCATTGCTTCTTCGTCGCCTGCATCTTTAGCTTTGACCTGCGCCATAAAACGTTCTGCCTGGTCTTCAGCATCGTTTAATTCTGAAAACCCATTGGCTAATTCGCGGCCTGCGATGAACAGCTCGAAGCGATCCGTGGTGTGCGGTGTTTTATCGTTGCGTCGCGCGAGCGGCGAGACTTCGGCGGGGTAGTCGATGATGAAGGTGGGCTGAATTAATTTCGCTTCAGCGGTTTCTTCGAACAACATCAATTGCAGCTCGCCAACGCTTTGAGTCGATTTGATTTGAACGTGCAAATTTTTAAGCGCTTCGCGCAGAATTTCGATGTCATTCAAATCTGCATTTGCAAATTCGGGACAATATTTTTTGACCGCGTCCGGCATGGTGATGCGATCAAATGGTTTTGCGAAATCGATCTCGTGTTCGCCGTAAGTGAATGCAGTTTTGCCCAGAACACATGTACTTACCGCGCGGAACATTTCTTCTGTGAAATTCATCAGGTGATGATAATCCCGCCATGCAATATAAAATTCCATCATTGTGAATTCAGGATTGTGGCGAACCGAAATGCCCTCGTTGCGGAAACTGCGGTTGATCTCAAACACGCGCTCGAACCCGCCGACGATGAGACGCTTTAGATACAGCTCCGGCGCGATGCGCAAATACATTTGCATGTCGAGCGAATTGTGATGCGTGATGAAGGGCTTGGCCGCTGCACCGCCCGGAATCGGGTGCAGCATTGGTGTTTCTACTTCCAGATATCCTGCATCCACCATGAAGTTGCGAATCGACTGCACAATTTTTGAACGCATTCTGAACGTTTCGCGCACCTCGGGATTGGTGATGAGGTCTACGTAGCGCATGCGATAGCGCTGCTCGGTATCGGTGAGGCCGTGGAATTTTTCAGGCAGTGGACGCAGCGATTTTGTGATGAGGCGAAGCGACGTCACATGAATCGATAATTCGCCGACTTTGGTTTTGAACAAGCGACCCTCAGCGCCCAGAATATCGCCCATGTCGTAATGTTTGAATGCTTCAAGTGCTTCGGCACCGAGATCGTTCATTGTTATGTATAGCTGAATCTGCGCGGACGCATCCTGAACTGTCGCAAACGCGGCCTTGCCCATCACGCGCTTGAGCATCATGCGGCCCGCGACTTTGACGATTACTGGTGTGGCCGCTTCCAAATCTTCTTTTGATTTTTTGCCATACGTGGCGGCTAAATCAGCCGCGTGGTGCTCGGGGTGAAAATCATTGGGGAAGGGGTTTTCACCTGTTGATTTAGCGCGTTCGCGAACGGCAGCTAGTTTTTGGCGGCGTTCGGCGATGACGTGGTTTTCGTCTTGCGGCGGAATGGGGGTTTGGTTTTGGTCGGACATATTTGATCCAAGCTTGAAAAATGTTGAAGTTTACGGTTGCAGCCAAATTGATTTCAACGCGCCGTCTTGCCATGCAAACAGCGCCCGCCGATTGCCCTCGGCGCTCAGATAAATCCATTCCAGCGAATCGATATTCACAATAACAACAGCAAAATTTTCGCGACCTTCACCGTTTGGTTGTGGCGTGGCAGTTGGCATGTCCACCACGCTGCCCGGCGCGATTTTTACGCTGTAGGCAACACGCGATTCAGGCCGTGAATTGTTCCACGCATCATCCGCTACGGTGTCGGTCGTATGCAATGTCACATGCCCATTTACGCGTAGCTGAATTTTTTTCGATGCGTCATAGCCGAGTATGCAAACACGCGCTGTGCCTTGCCACTGGCCAATTTTCGCGGAGCGTACATCGGTATGAAATCGCATCGTGCGCTGATCGCGATCAACCGCCCGCAAAATCATCGTACGCGCCTGCGGGTTCCCGTCAGCATCTACGCTCGCCACTACCGGCGCATGAAAAGCAGAATGGCGATCCACCGTGCCGCGGCCCCACAGCTGCCACGCGGTCTCCAGCGATGCATCAAGGTCGTCGTAAAAAGCAGGCGGTGGAGGGCGTGTTGTCATGATTACAGCGGCTGTTTCCATGTCATCAGGCCCATGCCGCCTAAGCACAACATGATCCCAGCGACTTTCATCACCGACAGCGATTCACGAAAAAATAATGCGCCAATAATCAGTGTGGATACCGCGACCACCGACGCCGTTAATACCGCTGCCGATGAAAGCTCTGCGCCAGCACGATAGGCGAGCAGAAAGCCAATCTCGATCATCACAATGCTGGCAGCGACGCCATAGACAGCCCAGTTCAGTTTTTGAATTTCTTCAATCACCGAGGCTGTCACCGGGAATAACCAAAGCAATGGAAGAGTGAGTACGGCAGCGACCAGATAAAACGTCAGCAGCGAGATGACGGGATGTGCGCCCGCAGAAATACTTTTTTGCGTGACGTGGTAGAACACTTGGCCTGCAATGGCAATCATCAAAGCGACGAGCAGCCCAGTTTTCATCATGGTCTTTTCTTAAACACCCTGCTTCAGACTGGCTTCGATAAACATATCCAGATCGCCGTCCAATACTTTTTGCGTGGCACTGGTTTCAACATTGGTGCGCAGATCTTTGATGCGCGATTGATCGAGCACGTAGGAACGTATTTGATGACCCCAGCCCACATCGGTTTTGCCTGCTTCCAACTTATCCTGCTCAGCTTGGCGCTTGCGAATCTCGAGCTCGTACAGTTTCGCTTTCAGCATCGTCATCGCTTCAGCTTTGTTACGATGCTGTGAGCGATCATTTTGGCATTGCACGACGATGCCGGTTGGAGCATGCGTGATACGAATCGCGGAATCGGTTTTGTTAATGTGCTGGCCGCCGGCCCCGGAGGCGCGAAAGGTATCGATGCGCAAATCAGCGGGATTGATTTCAACCTCGATTGAATCATCAACTTCGGGATACACAAACAAGCTCGCAAATGAGGTGTGCCGACCGCCGGAAGAATCAAACGGTGATTTACGCACTAAGCGATGTACGCCGGTTTCAGAGCGCAAATATCCATAGGCGTAGTTGCCGGTGATTTTGATCGTAGCGCTCTTGATACCCGCCACCTCGCCATCAGACTGTTCCAGCAGTTCGGTTTTGAAACCTTTGCGCTCCGCATAGCGCAAATATTGGCGCAGCAACATGGATGCCCAATCTTGCGCCTCGGTGCCGCCCGCGCCGGATTGAATGTCGATAAAGCAATTAAATGAATCCGCCTGGCCGGAAAACATGCGGCGAAACTCCATGTCGGCGACAATGACTTCGACCGCGGCAACGTCGTCGCCAACCGCTTTGAGCGTGGAATCATCGGCTTCTTCTTTAGCCATATCAAAAATTTCGCGCGAGTCGCGCAAACTTTGATCGACATGAATGAGCGTCTCGATAACCGCGTCCAGCGATTTCTTTTCGCGGCCCAATTCCTGTGCGCGCTTGGTATCGGCCCAGACCGCCGGGTCCTCAATCAGGCTGGCGACTTCCTGCTGACGTTCTCGTTTGCCATCAAAGTCAAAGATACCTCCGCAACTCATGCGCGCGCGCGGACAAGTCGTTAAGGCTGTTGGAAATAAGGTTAATTTGATCGGCTTCCATGATACTTTTCTTCGTTTTTTGTGACGCTAGATTATAGCGGATGCGTGAGCCTATTCTGGTGGGGTTTAAACACGGTCATCCAGAACGACTTTTGCGGAGGTTGCGTTTTTGTAGCGCAGGCCGAGGGCGAGTTGCTCGCAGGCGTAGCTTAGAAAATAAATATAAAGCTAGCATTGACGGGCTATTCAGAGCATAAATGCGTCAAAACCCCCGCTAATGCTGGTGTTTGGTCATCGCAGAAATTCTCCCCCGCTGAACATGCACAAAAGTTAGCAAGATCATCAACTCTTGGCTGATGTGGCCCAAAAATGGGCGCAGCGCTAGCCACGATGATGGACGACATGCCTGTGCTATCGTTATGTCTAAATGCCTACGCGCTTAGCGTGTAAATGATTCGGTTCGTCCCTGCATCCCAACGTGGCATAAGAATGTTTGCCAAATACTGAAAATCCATCAAGTGATCGATGGGTATTTTGTCGTAAACCTTTCATCCGCCCGCGCCTTTTCATAAAACGATGATGATGACATTGCCAAAAAAATTTAACTTAAAGCCACATCTCGCCGCGGTTGCGGTTGCGATTGCCATTGCCATTGCGTTTAGCCTCGGACCGGTTTTTGCTGCCGACGGTGTCCCGGGTGCCGCGCCGCAGCTTCTCGCTCCGCCACTTCCCACCCGTAGCCTCACTGCCGCCGTGGCAAATTGCTTGCTCATTGACGACGACCTGCAACGGCTGGCCTGCTATGACAAAGAGGCGGGTCGTAATACTAAGGGCGCGTATAAACCCGGGACGGCTACAGCGGCAGCCGTATCGCCCGGCACGTCTGCGCTGGCGAGTTCGGCCGATAACGCGGCGGCGCGCGATACTGCGGCGAGTTATGTGGGGGTTATTGTTGATCGCAGGAGCAATACCGATGCGAATCGCCGCCGCACTCTGGCCGATGCGTGGGATCTGGACCTGAGCAATACTCGGCCACCGTTCGAGTTGCGCTCGTATAAGCCGATGTATTTATTGGCCGGCACCTACACCGACAGCGCCAACCGCCAGCCCACCTCTGAGCAAACGAATAATAGTTTGAGTGCGCCGATTGAGCTCAAGAAAACCGAAGCGCAATTTCAAATCAGCTTTAAAAGCAAAGTGTTCAGCAATATCTTCAACGATAACGGCAGCGTGTGGGTCGGTTATACCCAAAGCTCGCGCTGGCAAATTTATAACAGCAAGTTGTCGCGACCGTTTCGCGAGACTGACTATGAGCCTGAGGCTGTGTTTGTATTGCGCACGCCCTACGACATTGGCGGCTGGAAAGGCAGCATGACCAGCCTGTCGGTGACGCACCAATCGAACGGCCGTGCGTTGCCACTTTCGCGCAGCTGGAACCGCGTCATCGCGCAATTCGGCCTTGAAAAAGATGACTGGCTGCTATTGGTGCGGCCATGGTGGCGAATTCCCGAAAAGCGCGCGGATGACGATAATCCTGGCATCGAGAACTATATTGGGCGAGGTGAAGTGATCGTTGCCAAACGATACGGCGGTCACACTTTTTCATTGCAGGCGCGGCATTCGCTGCGCGGCGGCGAAAATTCTCGCGGGTCGGCCAAGCTGGAATGGTCATTGCCGCTTTCGGGATACTTGAAAGCACATGTCAGCCTGTTCTCAGGCTATGGCGAAAGCCTGGTTGATTTTAATCACCGACAAACGATGTTGGGCGCGGGCATATCGCTCGTGGAATGGCAGTAGCAGGCGGCCCGGCCTAGGCGCGTAGTTGCGCAGAAAGGTTGCGACGGCAAATAAAAATGCCCCGAAAAGTTAGCTTTTCGGGGCATTTTATTTTTGACGTCATTTATTGGCGCGGCTCGCCACGCTGGTTCACCGTAATCGTTGAGCCCGGCGGTGCATTCATCTGCAGACGGTGTTCGACGCCGCGAAAGTTGTAGCTGACATCCCAATAGTCGGGGCGTCCATTCGCGACCGTCTCACAGCGGCGCACATCGCGATCATAGGTGTTGCCGTTGTTGTCGCGCCCGGTGTTGTTGCCGATCGCGGCTCCGCCAATCGCGCCCAGCGCAGTGGCGACATCTTTACCGCGTCCGCCACCGACTTGGTGACCGAGTACGCCGCCGAGGATGCCTCCAATAATCAAGCCGGCGACGTTAGGTTCGCCCCCGCCTTCATTTACCTGTTGGCGCTCTACCCAGCAGCGACGATCAGCCTGGCCGATCACCGCCCGCACCGAGGTCACGGGTGCCTGATAAAGGCGCTCAGTAGGGCGAACCCGATAATCATAGGTGGGGTAGGGCATGGGTTTGGGCAGCGGGATTGGCACTGGCACCACATTTTCATAATCGCCGCGATCTGAAATCATGCGAACGGAAGAAATGCGATTATTCATGCCCATTTGCCCGAGCGATTCGTAGGCACCGCGCCGTAAAATCTCGCACCGGCCACGAAAATAGGCGTCGTCACAAACCTGCCAAGTACCTCGATCAATCACGACTGAAGCAGCGCGATCGTTAAAACCGGTACGATCAAAATTCGCAACTTCGTCTCTTGCCGAAAATGCCCGTCCGCGAAAACCTTCGGATTCATAAAACGTAATCTGCGCGGCGGCTTCGCCAGCAAACATTAATGCGAATGTGGCGAGCATCATGCGCTTATGGCTTGCGGTCAGGGTGAGTCTTTTCAGCAGTTTTCTGCATAACGATAAATAAGGCATCTTTGCTCCTCGAACGTTGTGAATTGAATTTCAACAATTAATGTACCACTTCAACGCTTCCGCAACGGCTCCAGCAGCGATTTCAAACCGTTGTGATCAATCTCCCGCATTAAGGCCAGCAGTCGGCCCAGCTCGCCGTCAGGAAAACCTTCGCGTGCGAACCAGTGCAGATAATTGCCGGGTAAATCTGCGATCACACGTCCGGCATATTTGCCATAGGGCATTGGCAGCGACACTAATTTTTCGAGATCTTTGGCTTCCATATCTTCTTGAGCCTACGCCGTGTGATCAATCGTCAATTGTAATGTTTTAGCGCCCCGGAATTCATTGATCGATGGCCTAAACACCGCGTCGATACTGGCGTTCAGGGCATCTGGTGAGCCAAAACGGATCGCTTCGAAGGTGGTGCCGTCAAGTGACAGTTTCAATTTCAGATGTTTTTCGCCGACCACCTTTTGCTCGATGACTTTAAATGCACCGATAAACGAAGGCGCGGCAAAACCTTGGCCCCAGACCTTCGACTCCAGTGATTGTACAAAATCAAATGACAATGCATCAGCCGTAATCGCGCCATCGGTTGCCAGTTGTTCCAACAAATCGTTCGGTGAAACCAGGTCGCGCACCACTGTCTCAAAGGCTTTGGCGAAATCGACCATGGCACCTTGCGGAATGGTCAAGCCTGCCGCCATGGCATGTCCGCCAAATTTGGTAATCATGCCGGGATAGCGCTTGGTAATAAGGTCGAGCGCATCACGCATATGCAGACCCTGGATCGAACGGCCTGAGCCTTTGAGGTTTCCCGCGCCGTCACTCGCAAACGCGATCACAGGTCGATGATATTTCTCGCGAATGCGTGAAGCCAAAATACCCACCACGCCCTGATGCCACGTTGGCTCGAAAATCGCAATTGCGTAGCGTTCGCCGATATCAATATCCGCCAGTGACGCTAATGCCTCATCACGCATATCTGCTTCAATGATACGACGTTCACGATTGAGCTGATTGAGCTGATCTGCAAGCTTCGCGGCGGTTTCATCATCATCCGCGAGCAGACACGCGATGCCGATGCTCATGTCCTCCAGCCGTCCGGCGGCATTGATACGCGGGCCGACCACGAATCCAAAATCATAGGTGCTCGCCCGTCGATGATCGCGCCCGGCAACCTGTAGCAGTGCGCGAATGCCCGCACACATGCGGCCCGCTCTGACACGGGCAAGGCCTTGCTCGACCAGAACGCGGTTGTTGTGATCGAGTTTGACCACATCAGCGACAGTGCCAAGCGCGACTAAATCCAGTAAATCGGCGAGGTTGGGTTCGGCAATTTTTGTGAAATGATTCAAGCGACGTAACGCTGCGCGTAACGCCAACATCACATAAAAAATCACACCGACGCCAGCCAGATTTTTGCTCGAAAAACAATCGCCGCGCTGATTGGGATTCACAATCACCGCCGCGTCGGGTAGCGCCTCTCCGGGCAGATGGTGATCCGTTACCAGTACCCGAATGCCGCGCCGATTGGCCTCGGCCACCCCGTCCACGCTGGCGATGCCGTTATCCACCGTCACGATGATGTCGGGATTTTTCGCCGAGGCCAACGCGACGATTTCCGGCGTCAAGCCATAGCCATATTTAAATCTGTCCGGCACCACATAATCGACGATGGCACCCATCGCCGACAATGCGCGCATGCCAACTGCACACGCCGTGGCACCATCCGCATCATAGTCCGCGACGATTAAAATTTTTTGTTGCGACTGAATCGCCATGCAGAGAAATTGCGCAGCATCTTCAACATGGGCGAGCTGCGCGGGCGTGAGCATCGCGCTCATGCGGGTATCAAGCTCGCGCTCGTGGGTGACGCCGCGTGCGGCATAGAGCCGCGCCATCACGGGATCAATGTTTTGCGAGATCAGGGTTGCAAATGCGGCGCTATCTATTGGCCGCGTGACGATGGTGGTCATGCGAATTTGGCTTCAGGTTTGAAAGAAACAAAAGAGAAACTACAGATACGACGAGAGTGTTTTAGGATCACGTGACAATACTTTCGCTACCAGTTGCGAAATCTGGCCGCGCAAATCCCACTGAGATGCAGGCATCACTTCTGCGCGGAGCGTCGTCATTTCACTGGGCAGGATCAGCGTCAGCGACGAAATCGCTCCATTATCGAGAGCCGCGTTGAGCGGCATAAACCAATCCTTGTCCAACGCGGCGGCGGCGGTCATCCACTCGTGTCGTTGATTGGCGCGCAGCGCTTTGGTGGGGGCGTGCAACACCACCAGTGTGTTCAGACTCTGGATTAGAAACGCATTCAGACTTGGCGGCAGATCAATCAGCGGTAACTTGGCATTTAACGCCAAACCCCGCGCCAGTGCTAGCTTTGCAAGCACCAATTCGTTCGGATTTTTTCGTTTTGGGCCGGGACTTACGCTCGGCGGTGTCAAAATATTTCGTTTATTCACGACGCCCAGCATATGCGCCATATTGGGCCCCACCGGCGCGGCCTTGCCTCTAAAGGCACCTGCACCCCAGAACCAGATGCCGTTGATCGCGAGCTCGCCTCGTGCTTCGCGGGCGGTATTGACAGGATGATCATGCAACAACATTTGCAATTCGTTTTGCAAGCGCCGCCACTTTATTTTGCCATTACCGTCATCTGAATTTTCCGGTAGATGGTCAAACACATTCGCGCCATTCGCGCGCCACAGTGGCGTTGTCTCCGGCGCTTCCGCCTCGGGTATGCGCATGTACCAGCGCGCTGCATCAGGTGCGTGAATCACAAGCCCGTCGCAGGCCAAATGTGCGTTCAACGTCGCGACAACCGCCTCTGCCTCCGCCTGTGTTGGCTTCAGTACATGCGAATCGAGAAGCTGCACATTGTCGCGGCTCACGTGCAGGTGCACCGGGTCGGCACGCAGCCAGGTGTCATGCCCGGGCGTGCCACCATCGGCCAGCAGGGTGAGGGCTGCAACCGGGTTGCTGGCGACAAAAACCAGGCCTAATTCGTTCAAACAGGCCTCCTCCAGCGAGCGGCCCGGCGATTTTTTGATTTCGCCCAGCGCCAACAAAGACTGCAAACCGGGCATCGGCGGCAGATCTTGTGCGGCAATGAACGTGGGCGGGGGAATGAGGTCTGAAGCGATAATAGTAAAGTGCATGACTTGATTTTATCATTGCGCTCGACTCCCGCACCACCATTGCCGGATGAACGTGCGACGAATCTGCTATCACGGCGCGATCCTCGGTTTGCCCTGATTTTGTGGCACACTCACGGGCTCCATAATTAACAACTTTCATTCGGAATTCTGCTTGCAACCTCTCTCGTTATTCATCGGTCGCCGCTATTTGCGCGCGAAGCGGCAAAATAATTTTATTTCGTTCATTTCGCTGATTTCCATGGCCGGTATTGCTTTGGGTATTGCCGCGCTTATCACGGTACTGTCGGTGATGAACGGATTCCAAAAAGAAGTTCGTGCCAAGATTCTAGGCGTTACCTCGCATATTCAGGTGATGGGATTTGAGGCTGGTCTTGCCAATTGGCGGGACGTCATCGACACCACCAAAAAGCTGCCAGAGATCGTCGGCTCAGCGCCATTTGTGATGGATCAAGGCATGCTGACGAATGGCCAGACCCCCCGCGGAGTGGGTATCCGCGGCATTGATCCGACGCTGGAAAACGAGGTGGCGGATTTAGGCAGCAACATGAAAGTAGGTGACTTGGGCGCACTGAAACCTGGCGAATATGGGATCGTGCTCGGCACCGAGCTGGCGCGCGCGCTGCAAACGCAAATGGGGGCGAAATTGCAGTTGTTGGTTGCGCCGCGTGGTGGCCCATCTATCACCGGAATGGTGCCGCGCACCCGCAGCTTTACCGTGGTGGGCATATTCAGTTCGGGCCACTACGAATACGATTTGAATTTGGCGCTTATCAACATCAAAGATGCGCAAACACTATTTCGGCTGGATGATGCCGTGAGCGGTGTGCGGCTAAAAGTGAATGACACCGACCGCGCTCCGCTGATTGCGCGTCAGCTTGGGAAAACGCTGGCGATTGATGGCTACGTGACCGACTGGACGCAGCAAAATGCGACCTATTTCCGCGCAGTGCAGATTGAGAAACGCATGATGTTTCTTATTCTCACCTGCATTATTTTAGTGGCGTCGTTTAATCTGGTCTCAACGTTGGTGATGGCGGTCACGGACAAACATGCGGATATTGCGATTCTGCGAACGCTAGGTGCGTCGCCCGCAACCGTGATGAAGATTTTCGTCGTCCAGGGCGCGATGATAGGACTCATCGGTACGTTGGTTGGGCTGGCGAGCGGTGTGTTGCTGGCACTTAATATTTCGAGTGTGGTTTCGTTTTTAGAAAAACTGTCTGGCTCGCGCATTCTTTCGCCCGAGGTGTATTTCATCACCGAGCTGCCATCAGAAATCCACGCGAGTGATGTCTGGCTCACCGTCACCATTGCGTTCGCGATGGCCCTCGTCATGACGCTTTACCCGAGCTGGCGTGCGTCAAAGGTGAATCCGGCGGAGGCGTTAAGGTATGAGTAGGCCAAGTATGAGTAACCCAAGTGTGAGTATCCAGCAGACGAGTAACGTCCTCCATTGCAAAGCAATTGTCAAAACCTTCAAGCAAGGTGCGAATGAAGTTCCCGTATTAAAAAATATTGATTTCCATGTTGCCAAAGGCGAGACGATTGCGATTGTCGGTGCATCAGGCTCGGGTAAAAGCACGCTGCTGCATATTTTGGGTGGATTGGACGCGCCAACGTCGGGTGAAGTGATGTTGCTTGATCAGCGCATGGACAAGCTCTCCGCCGTTCAGCAGGGCAATTTGCGCAATCGCGCGCTGGGTTTTATTTATCAGTTTCATCACCTGCTGCCCGAATTTTCGGCGCTCGAAAATGTGGCGATGCCGCTGGCGATTCGCGGCGAAGAAACCAAAATTGCTAAGGACCGTGCAGCACAAATGCTTAATGACGTCGGCCTTTCGCATCGCCTCACGCACAAGCCCGGCGAGCTATCCGGCGGCGAACGTCAGCGCGTAGCTGTCGCCCGCGCGCTTGTCACCCACCCCGCTTGCGTACTAGCGGACGAGCCCACCGGCAATCTGGATCGCGGCACAGCCGATAGCGTGTTTGAACTCATCATGCGACTGAATCAAAAATTTGAAACCGCGCTGGTGATGGTCACTCACGATCCGCAACTCGCCGCGAAAATGAG
>JANYGV010000188.1 GCA_025359285.1 Burkholderiales bacterium | reverse complement strand
GCAAAGCCATGAGCAAAGTTTATGCTGACGCAAAATCTGCCCTTGCCGGGTTGTTGAAAGACGACATCACCATTGCTGCGGGCGGTTTCGGTTTGTGCGGCATACCTGAAAACTTGATTCAGGCACTGGTGGATTCGGGCGTCAAGGGATTAACGATTGCCGGTAACAATGCCGGTGTGGACGACTTCGGCATGGGGCTCTTGCTCAAGACGCGTCAGGTGAAAAAAGTGATCGCCTCGTATGTGGGCGAGAACAAGGAATTCGAGCGTCAGGTACTGGCGAATGAGCTGGAGCTGCAGTTGGTGCCGCAAGGCACGCTGGCTGAAAAATTCCGTGCGGGTGGCGCCGGTATTCCCGGTTTTTACACGCGTACCGCTTACGGTACCAAGCTGGCCGAGGGCAAACATACGCACACTTTCGACGGCAAAGAATTTATTCTGGAAGAAGCGATTCATGCGGACGTGTCGATCGTAAAAGCATGGAAGGGCGATAAGGCAGGCAATTTGGTCTATCGCAAAACCACGCGCAATTTCAATCCGATGATCGCGACTTGCGGCAAAGTGACTGTCGCCGAAGTGGAAGAACTGGTTGAAATTGGCGAGCTCGACCCTGACCAAATTCATACGCCTGGCATTTTTGTGGATCGAATTATTCAGGGCGCAAAATTTGAAAAGCGAATTGAATTTCGCACCGTCAGCGGCGGTGCTGCATCTAAAAAAGATTCACCGATTCGCGACCTGATGGCTCAGCGCGCAGCGAAGGAATTGCGGGATGGGTTCTACGTCAACCTCGGTATTGGCATCCCGACACTTGTTGCCAATCATATTCCCGAGGGCATGAGTGTGACGTTACAAAGCGAAAATGGCCTACTCGGGATCGGCCCGTTTCCGAGCGAAGAGACCATCGACGCTGACTTAATCAATGCAGGCAAACAAACCATCACCACTATTCCCGGCTCGAGCTTTTTCTCGAGTGCTGATTCATTCGGCATGATCCGCGGCGGGCATGTTGACTTGTCGATTCTCGGTGGGCTCGAGGTCGCGGAAAACGGCGATCTAGCGAACTGGATGGTGCCGGGCAAGATGGTCAAAGGCCCGGGCGGCGCGATGGATCTGGTGTCCGGTGTACGGCGCGTGGTGGTGCTGATGGAGCACACCTCGAAAGATGGCGCGTCGAAAATTTTGAAAGATTGCTCGCTGCCGCTCACTGGCAAAGGCGTGGTTGACCTCATCATCACCGATCTTTGCGTGTTTGAAGTTGACGCTGCAGAGGGAAAACACAAGGGGCTCGTGCTGACTGAATTACATCCTGGCGTGACGCTGGAGGATGTGAAGGCGAAGACGGCGGCTGCGTTTCGGGTTGCGCTTTAATGGAATATTGCTTTTGCCGTTGACGTCATTCCGGCGTCCGTACCGGATGGCGTTTCCATCGACCAAGATTACGAATATTTGCGATTAGCCGCTAGCATCAGCGGCCATCAACGACCAAAAATGCTTGCGAAGCCGCGCCAGTGATAGAGTTTTAGCGCCTGAATCAGCTCCAGATAATCATCTCGATCCGAGGTGATGTAAGCGTGTCGGATCAGGCAATCGACGATAACCAGCATCGCGTCTGCGGTGAAATCAGCGCCATCTTCGAGCATTTTCATGATCTCGTGGATGGAGATGCACATAAACTCTGCCACCTCCCCATCCTGATTTTGCGGGATAAAATTTTCAGGCAGGACGACATCATGCGTAAAAATAATTTCGTGATGCAGGCCTTCTTCTACTTCGCGCCGGGATTTAATCGCGCCAGTGGATTTGGCATTTTTCGCAAGTCTTTCCACAATGCCGGCCTCTTCAAAACTCTCCTTCATCAGCGTCTCGATCGGTGAAAAGCCACGCGCAATGCGGCCTGCGGCGATGTTATCGAGCTTGCCGGGGTCCTGATGTTTGCTGGCCGCGCGGCGTGCCAGCCACATGTGCGGTATACCTTTTCTCATGACTAACGCATTCAGATGCGAGGCGTACATCGTCAGTCCAAAATACAACGACGCTGCGCGTTCAATATAAAAAATCGACGGCGCATAAAATGATTCAGCTACCGTGACCTGCTCGCTGCGCCAGCCGCGAATAACCTCTTGTGAGGCGAGTGATTCGATGACGCCGGTGATGGCCGCGCTACGATGTTCAGCCGACGCATAATCGCCCAACAGACTGATGCCGCGCGGTCGCACACTGAACGTTTCTGGCCACGCCTCAAGGTGCGCCGCAAAGCTTGACCTTAGCCAGCCGACCAGCAGGCCGTTGGCGGTAAAAGGCAGCATCGTGGCTGTTGGATCGAAGCTGGTAGCGTCGATGACGCGTTTGGTCAGTTGGTGGGGCATGAATAACGCCGTTTATGGTGTGAAATGAATTCGAATTTTAATAGACTTAGTGTAGTGCTGCGGATCATTTTTGCTCATAATTAAGGCTTACGAAAATTCATGCGTATTTCCGCTCGAATTGTGAATAAGAAAGCATTTTCGAATGAAGATTATGGTCATGGGCGCGGGCGTTATTGGCACGGCCAGCGCATGGTATTTGGCGAAGCTGGGTCATGAGGTCACGGTGATTGATCGGCAGCCTGGCGCGGGTCTTGAGACCAGTTTTGCCAACGGTGCGCAGATTTCTGTTTCGCAATCCGAGCCGTGGGCTGCGCCTGGCGCGCCGTTCAAGGTGCTGAAGTGGCTGATGAAAGATGATGCGCCGCTGCTGTTTCGCCCGAAAATGGATTTGCATCAGTGGATGTGGGGCGCGCAGTTTTTGGTCGAGTGTCTGCCGTGGCGATTCCGGCACAACATTCGCGAAATGGTCAATCTCGGTTTATACAGCCGCGAATCGATGCAGGAAATGCGCGCAGAGACCGGTATTGAATACGATCAACTGACGCGCGGTATTTTGCAGTTCTATACGAGCGCAGATGATTTTGAGGCAGCCAAGGATGCGTCTAAATTGTTGTTGCAATACGGCATCGAGCGCGAAGTAAAAACAGCGGAAGAAGCGATTGCGATTGAGCCTGCCCTGCATCACATTCGCGACCGTCTGGCCGGTGCCACCTATGCGCCGACCGATGAATCGGGCGATGCGTTCACATTCACCCAAAAACTGGCTGCTCTGTCTGAGGCTAAAGGCGTGAGCTTCAAATACGGTGCGACGATTGAGGCGATTGAAGTCGATGATAAAAAAATCAGCGGCCTCAGATTACGTCATTCAAGTGGCCACACTGAAACCGTGAAGGCCGACGCCTATGTGTGTGCGATGGGCAGCTACAGTTATCTGATGTTGAAGCAAATCGGCATGTCGATTCCGGTGTATCCGGCCAAAGGCTATTCCGCCACGCTATCGACCAAAGGATTTTCTGGCGCGCCGATGGTCAGCCTGACCGATGAGGCCATGAAGATCGTGTTCTCACGCATCGGCGACCGCATGCGTATTGCAGGCACGGCGGAGCTCGATGGTTACAGCACCAATCTTTCAATGATTCGCACCGAAGCGCTGGTCAAGCGCGCACGCGAATTATTTCCAGGTGCGGCGGATTACGACAATCCGGTTTACTGGACGGGACTCAGACCGGCCACGCCATCAAACTGCCCGCTGATTGGCCGCACCAAATTTCCCAATCTGTTTTTGAACACCGGCCACGGGACGCTGGGCTGGACCGAAGGCTGCGGGTCAGGTCGAGCATTGGCGGATTTAATGTCAGGTAAGAAGCCGGGCGTTGATTACCAGTTTTTGCGGTAAATTTTTCGAACAGTCTAAATCCAATGCCCTCAATTTCCTTGTGCAACATCCAAGCCGCCCGAGAAGTCCTCAGCGGTCACGTCGCCAATACGCCGTGTTTGCATTCGCGCACGCTGTCCGAAATCACCGGCGCGAATGTTTACCTAAAATTTGAAAATCATCAGTTCACCGCGAGCTTCAAAGAGCGCGGTGCGCTGAATAAATTGACGTCCCTTGACGTCGCGCAACGCAGGGCGGGCGTGATCGCCGCCAGCGCGGGCAACCATGCGCAGGGCGTGTCGCATCACGCCACGCGCATGGGCATTCCGAGCGTGATTGTGATGCCGCGCTTTACGCCCAATGTGAAGGTCGATATGACGCGCCGCCATGGCGCTGAGGTCGTGTTGTTCGGTGATGATTTTGATGAAGCTAAGGCACACGCGTTTCAATTAGCGGAGCAGCGCGGCTTGACGTTTGTGCATCCCTACGACGACGAAAAAGTAATAGCGGGCCAGGGCACCATCGCGCTCGAAATGCTCGAAGCACAGCCGCAGCTCGATATGTTGTGTGTCGCCATTGGCGGTGGCGGCTTGATTAGCGGCATGTCGATTGCGGCCAAGGCACTGAAGCCCGATATCGAAATATTAGGCGTGGAAACATCGCGTTTTCCCTCGATGCTGGCGGCGATCAAAGGCGAGACACCGGTCTTCGGAACCTCCACAATCGCGGAAGGAATCGCGGTACGCGAACCGGGAAAATTAACCCTTGGCATCGTCAAGAAACTGGTAAGCGATATTGTGCTGGTCGATGAAGGCGATATCGAAGAAGCGATTGTGATGCTGCTTGAAATCGAGAAAACGGTGGTCGAAGGCGCAGGTGCCGCGTCGCTGGCCGCGATGATGCAACACCGCGAAAGATTTGTCGGCAAACACGTCGGTCTGGTGCTGTGCGGCGGCAATATCGATCCGTTGATGCTGGCTGAAATTATCCAGCGCGGTATGGTGCGCTCGCACCGTTTGACACGAATAAAGGTCGAGTTACGCGATCTCCCCGGCGCACTTGCAAAAATTACTACGGTGATTGCCGATGCGAATGCCAACATTGAAGAAGTCCACCATCAACGTACCTTCACCAATCTGTCGGTGCAGAGCGCCGAGGTTGAGTTTGTGCTGAAAACCCGTAACGCCGCGCATGTGGATGAGATCGTATTGAGGCTGG
>JANYGV010000185.1 GCA_025359285.1 Burkholderiales bacterium | reverse complement strand
ATATGACATTGCGCGTGGAGCAAGACGTGCCAGAAATTCTGACTGGCGATGGCGCACGCCTGATGATGTTGTTACGTCACCTGATTGAAATGGGTTTTCATCATCACGATGTTGCTGATGATGTTGCCGCAACGGGAGCCCAGGCTCGCAACATCAGCGGCGCAAAAATCGCGCTCATCGTTCAACCCGAGTACACCGATAACGGTGCCATTTATTTGAGTTTTACGGTCGAGCACCAATCACCTCAAACAAGTGCGAATGTAGACATACCGATAGACAACACTGCGGACAAATTTGCAGACGATATGGCGAGTGGTTTGGCGAATGCCAACAGCATGCAACTAGCACTGGCGCGACAAATTGCCCGCGCACTTGCAGCGCATGACGGTAGTTTCACCGACCTCACAAAAGCCGCCAAGTCAACGCTGACAAAAAAATCAAACGCAAAAAACGAGATTGAAATACACCAGCGCGTCGGCAAACCGACAGGTAAAAAAAGTGAAGTGCCGATCCAAATCACGTCATATAAATTTACCGCACCTTTTTCATTCGCGGCAAAAGAGCCTTCCGCTCAACGCCCCAGCTTCGTCACGCTTACTGGCTTACAGGTGCTGCTGGTGAGCGCAGATAAAGATGAGCGTCAGCGATTGGCAGAGCTGGCGCGCAACTGGCGCATGTTGCCGCGCGAGGCTGATGACGCCGCGATGGCGCTCCAGCTTCTGAATCGCATGGCGGAGGAAAAAATTGCGATTCCGCTCGTCATCACGTCCAACCAGCTGCGGCTGCAGGATGGGTTTTTACTGGCTTTCCGCATCAAGCATCATCCCAAACTCAAAGACACGCGCGTGATGATGCTGGCGAAAAACGGCAGAGCGGGCGATGCCATTCAATGTCGCGAAAATGGCATCAGTGCTTATCTGCGCGACCCCATCAGCCCAGATCAATTGCTGGATGCAATTGGCACGGTCATGGGCACCCAAGACGATGCTGAAGCCACTCAAACATTGATCACACGCCACTCGTTGCGCGAGGCCAAGACGGGTACCGTGCTGCTCATTGATGCGCATCATGATCAGGCCGCGATGGCTGCCAATTTTTTGAAACGTAGCGATTTCAGGGTGGTTATTGTTGAGAACGCTGAGGCGGCTGCGGCGTCGCTGACTCAGGATATGTTCGATATCATCATTGTCGATGCCCAAGCCGCCGGGTTTGCATCCAGTCTGAGCATCGCCGTTCAGTTACGCCTCAATCTTCCGGATGGCGCGGATATTCCGATCCTGCTGGCGCTGACTGACTATGCCAAAGTAGATGCCGGCGAATATCAGGGCGTGATCACCAAGCCTTACGAGAAAGACGCCCTGCTGGAAAAAGTCGCTGCGGCTATAAAAGCCACGGGCGGTGTTATCGTGAAAAGTCCGACCACCAAATTGCGCAGGTCAGGCGACTAATACGCGGCTTGCGCCATTGGTAAATTTGGTAACTTTATCAATTGGGCATTACTCTGCCGCGCACGCATTGATCGCTTCCCCGTTCGCCAGCCTGGCGGCGATTAGAGCATCTGCGAGT
Organism: Burkholderiales bacterium; assembly: GCA_025359285.1. GTDB lineage: Bacteria > Pseudomonadota > Gammaproteobacteria > Burkholderiales > Usitatibacteraceae > UKL13-2. The sequence goes on along the minus strand of JANYGV010000185.1, from coordinate 3,251 downwards.
TCAATAAAACCTTGGCCGCAGCGACCATCGGCGATATACGCGGGCAAGTGCATCATGCCCCAAGCAAAATCGCGCACATTGGCGACGCCTACTGAATGTGGAAAATACGAAAACATCGGCGAGTCATTAGGCGAATCGCCGACGAACGTGAATTCATTTTTCTGTTCATCCAAGTTTATGTTGAAAACTTCCTGCATGAAAAGTTTGGTTGTGGAGAGTTTGTCGTAAGTGCCAAACCAGCCGTTGACGTGAATGGAGCTGATTTTTGCAGTTAACCCTGCTGCCTCCATCAACTGCTTGATACGCCGAATTTCCCGTGTCGGCAGCGGCGCAACATCTTCACAAAAATCAATCGCGATATCGGCTTCACGATAGGCCTGATCTGACGCCAGCGCCGTGCCCGGAACTTCGCGCAAAATGTGGGCAGCGATTTCTAGGAGATGTTTTTTTGTCGCAACGCGCTCCGATTCTGGCGATAGAAATCGTTGCGTCAATTTTTTCTTCGCCTGATCGTAGCAAAAATAAAACGCGCCATTTTCACCCACCACACCATCCACCGGCCACATGCGCGTGATGTGATCGCACCATCCTGCGGGCCGACCGGTAATCGGTACAAGCATAAAACCCGCTGCTTTTAAACGCCCAATGGCCGAATACGCCGTTGTTGTAAGCAGCCCCTTGGTGGTCAGCGTGTCATCAATATCGAAAAACAAACCTCTAATTCTGGTGCGGCTTTCCAGGCTAAATTGGCTCAAAGGGCTCATGAATATTAGGGTTTGTTATATTTTCGACATGAGACGATTAACCGTATCAGCAATAAAATTTGACGCTTGTTCGCGCTCAGCGTTGTCCATATGCAGTCCGCATTTGCTTCGTCGCCATAAAATATCTTCGGCGGTGCGCGCCCATTCTTCGCGAATAAAAAATTCAATTTCGCGTTCGCAAAGCAAATTTGCACCCTGACCAAAGGTCTTGCCCAAATCGTTCAGCGTCGCCACGCCGTTCAATATCGAGTCCGCGCGGGAACCGTGGCGCATTACCAACCTGCGCAGAAAATCAGCGGGCAGAGATGAATATTGTTCTGCCCGTATTTGCGTAGTCTTCAACACGCTGTCAATATCTCCGCCGGGCAGCCGCACCTTGTCTGTCCACTCATTTTTCATCGCGGGATAAAACGGTTTTAAGTCCTGCAAGGCATGTTCAGCCAGCCGTCGATACGTCGTTATCTTGCCACCAAAAATCGACAGTAGCGGCAATGCGCCATGATCGTGATCGACTTTCAACACATAGTCGCGCGTGATCTCGGAAGGGTTATCCGAACCATCGTCGTATAGCGGCCTGACGCCTGCATAGGTCCAAACGATATCGCTTTCCAATACAGGCTTGGCAACAAAACGATTTACTGCTCGCAGCAAATAGTCTGTCTCCGCCGGGGAAATTTTCGCCGCATCGGCAATTGCACCCACCTCAATATCGGTGGTTCCGATCAGGCTGAATTTTTCTTCGTAAGGGATGATAAACACAACGCGTTTGTCATCGTTTTGCAAAATATACGCATGCTGATGCTCATGAATGCGGGGTACCACGATATGACTGCCCTTCACCAGCTTTACATTCGATGTGGTGGGCACGCGGAGTGTGTCGTCGAGCAAATGCTTAACCCACGGGCCTGCGGCGTTAACGATGCCTTTTGCAAACACCGTGGTTGACGCTTGCGAATCGACATCGTGCAACGTGAGGCACCATTCGTTTGCATCGCGTTTGCGTTTACCGTCGACCAAACGCGTGCGCACGCGGACATCCGCGCCCAGCTCGCGCGCAGCGATAGCGTTCAGCACGGTGAGCCGAGCATCGTCCACCTTCGCATCCGAATAAAAAAATCCGCGTTTGTGTGCTGACGCCAAACCTGCGCTGTAAATCGCATCAGGAAACGAAACCGTTCGCGAACTGGGCAGCGAGATTTTTCCGCCGATGTGATCGTACATAAACAAACCGATGCGCACCATCCAAGCGGGGCGCATGTGTTGATCGTGCGGAAGAATAAATTCGAGCGGATGAATAATGTGCGGTGCGATCTTCAGCAAAACTTCACGCTCTTGCAAGGCCTCGCGCACGAGACGAAATTCGTACTGCTCCAAATAGCGCAGGCCGCCGTGAATGAGTTTTGAACTCCACGAACTGGTGGCAGAGGCTAAATCATCCTGCTCGACCAGCAGCACCTTCAGGCCACGTCCCGCCGCATCGCGGGCGATGCCGCAGCCATTGATGCCGCCACCGATAATCGCAAGGTCGTAAACTGTTTCGCTCATAAAATGGTGTGTTGAAAACGATCCAGCCACAGTAATGAAAACGCAGATTTGGTATCGGTGATTTCGCCACGGCCCACCATCTCGACCGCATCTTTTAATTTCAGTGTGAAGACTTCGAGAAACTCGCCGTGGTCGCGCTTGAAGCCGCGAAATTCCAGCATGCGCGCGACATACAACTGAATTTTTTCATTCGAGTAACCAATGCCTGCATCAAGCGTGGCGGCGTGTTTCCAGCTCGCTGCGACGTAACCCGTTTCTTCCAGCAATTCGCGCTGCGCGGTGTCGAAATGCGGTTCACCTTCATCGATTTTACCCGCAGGCAATTCGATAAAATGACAACGCGGCGGGTGGCGATATTGATGCTCGAACACGAGCGTTTCATCATCAACAAACGCAGCAATAATCACCGCACCGGGATGCAACACATATTCGCGATATGACTCGGTGCCATCGGGCAGACGCACGCGGTCAGACTGAACCTTGATTAATTTACCGGTGAGCAGGCGTTCACTGTCGAGCGTGTGCTCGGTGAGATCAGGAAACGTTAATAGCGGATTAGAAGGATTTTTGAATGGCATTCAGGCATGCCGTCATCAACGCGCCGGGCATGAGCCCAAGCGCCAAAATCGCAAATGCATTCAACGCCAGCACGGTGCGCATTTCAACGGGGGCCACAATCGGTGAGGTATCGGTAGGCGCATCAAAATACATCACTTTCACAATGCGCAAATAGTAGAACGCCCCAATCACACTCATCAATACCGCGAACACGACAAGCCATGTATAGCCCGCGTTGAGTGCTGCTTCGAGCACCGACAGCTTGGCCCAGAAACCAACAAAAATCGGAATACCGGCCATTGAAAACATGGCGAATAACATCAACACCGCATAAAACGGCGAGCGCTGGTTTAACCCTTTGAGATCATCAATATTTTCGGCTTC
>JANYGV010000176.1 GCA_025359285.1 Burkholderiales bacterium | reverse complement strand
CGCAAAACGATGGATGATGTTCAAAATTTGGCGTGACGCCATTTCTCGCTTAGACTTCGTTTGAGCATTATTGATTTACCAAGTGATTTATAAAACTCGCTGTGATCTATCAACATGGTGACTGGGTTAATGAAAATGATGAGTTGCAATGAGCCCAGCAAACTACTGCAATGAACACTTCTGGAAAACATGCAATAACGTGAACCAAGCGGAAATGTAATCCGGGCACTATTAATTGATCAACGATTCACACAAAACTCACTGCACATAATGGATCCGACTTCTGACTTTTTACCGGCAAGAGAAGGCGCGGTGCTGGACGTTTCCAAAGTCCAGCAGGACGCGGGGACGCGGCGATTGCGTGACCGTTACATCGCCACCCGTTTTGCCCAATTTTCGGAGCCCGGAATCGCGTTGCGCCACACCAGCGAAGTGTTGCGATGGGCGCGGCAGCTGTTAGACGATGATCAGGCGCGGCTCGCGACCGAGCTGCTATATCTAGCACTCGAAGAAAACCCGCAGCAAAGACGGGTTTGGTTGTTCTTGATCGAGCTGGCGTTTTTGGGCGAAGATGTATCGCAATTCAACGAGCTTGCCGATGGTTTTAAGGCACGCTTCATGATGGCTGACGATATAGGTAAGCCAGGTTCAGTTGATGAGGAAAATGAAGTCGCTGAAAATAACAAAATTATTGACGTAATGGGAATAGAGCTGGCACCCAACGATCCACGTTATGCAAACGCAGGCGAGCCCGTCATGTTGCCTAACTGGAGCACGCCGGACGGCGCTGACCGCAACGAAATCGGTCAGCAAAAATTACATGCGTCTCTTTTGGATGCAATGGCGTTTCACGTCGCATTGCACACACTTCAAGCGGCCACACCTTGAACTTATTCAGCGTCAAATTATGGAACTGATCCCGTCAGACCCGAAACAAGCTGGGTTGCAAATGACAAAAAACCATCGTGGTTTTAGCGATAAACATTTTGCGCTGGAGCGTGAGATGGATAAGCGCCAGACGCTCGAATGTGTGACCATTCTAGCGAGAGCGTTGCGTGATTTTGAGGAATTTTCGCGCTCAGATAGAGAACGCTATTTGCAGGGCGGGCTTGCGCAAACGGATGGTGATCGCGCGGTCTGTGTCTGGATTACGGAGCGATATGAAAACATGGCTCGAATCGCTCGTGAAATCGTGCCGGTCGGTTTAACTGAGGCGACGCCCGGACGCCACCTGCGTGCGCCTGCCTGGGCACTGGCGATTCTGTTGGTGGGGCATGCCAGCAAATGGCGCAAAATTTCGGGTCAACGTCCGGATAGCGCAACACCGGGGCGATTGCATCAGTTATTCCGCTCAGCCCGCGATGCCAAAATTGAGGCGACGGTGCAAAATGTCACCATTGAGCGACGCTTTATCGAAACCACCGTTGAAGCGCTTTATGTAAGAGCGCTGTTGTTGGAGCGTTTTGCCAGCGGCAACCTTACGCCGCGTCGCCTCGAAATTCTGGATACGTGGCTGGTTGCCTGGATGGGCGCATTGTGGCTGACTACCGAGCCAGCCGATGGCGGCGCAACGCTATGTGTCGACACCCAAAATCCAACGCGAGGATTGACGCGACCTGTCGCAGGCGAGGCCGCGGATTATTATCTTGCCTTACGACCGCTGCGCCGTCAGCTTGAGCGTGCAGTGGAGTATTTTCATCAGGGTATTATTTTTCCCGGTTGGGGAATCGCGCTGTCGTTTCGGATGGAGGAGCATATTGCCGTCATCGATTTTGTTGAGCGCGAGCTCAACATGATCGAACATGCGACCGCGCTCAAAAGCAAGCGTTTCCCGATTGGACAGAAATCACGCGTAAGTGTTTTTTTTGGTTTCAGCGAAATCTTTGATCGCGCCTTGTTCAAGCAATCTACGGTCACCACGAGCGCGGGTCTGAATTCGGCGAGTTCGAGTTCGGCATCCGTGAGCGGATCGCGCACCGGTGCGTATTTCGCGCCTGCGGCGCTGCGGTTCGCCGCGCTCGCTGAGGCCGACGGTGGCCTGACGAATGACTTCATGCGCAGCCCGGTACAGCTGCTCGACATAAGCGAGGCCGGAATGGGGCTGGAGATGAGTAGTGATGACGCCGCCAAAGTAGAGGTTGATGAATTGGTCGCGGTTCGGGTTGATGACGGCCGACCATGGGTACTCGGTATTGTGGTGCGCAAAGTCAATCAGCGGAATGATTTTTCAACCACGGTGGGGATCAAGGTGCTGACTAAAGTGCCGATGCGGGCGGCGCTTGAGCTGGTTACGGATCGTCCTGTCAGGCAGACCGCAAACGGAATATTTGTAGCGGGCACAGCGACTCATGGTTTCGCCGATTCAATTATTGTCAGCGATGCCACCTACCGTGCCCGCCAAGTCGTGGCGGCGACGATCGCGTCAGGGCATTTTCATATTCGCCTCGGACGTGTTCGCTATCAAGGCCCAGGTTGGAAAATGGCGGCGGCGAACGTGCTGGAAGCGCGCTGACCTCATGCGCGCGGGCATCGCAGCGTTTCGGTTTGAACATGAAGCGGCCGTAAAATGTCGGTAGCACTGAACCAGATTTATTCTTTCCGACGACCCGCGCAATCGCCGCTTGGCGGCCCGCCTCGTGGGCATACCGAGGTCGGTCAATTCATCATCTTGTCGATGTTATTGCATGTGCTGTTTATTGTTTTGTTCGGCGATTCAAGTGGTGGTGGATCCAGCAGGGCGTCACAGTTATTAGGTGGATTCAGCGCATCGTTGCAGGCGAGGGGAACTAACTCGCTGGGCACGAACACGCCCGGCGCTAACAATATCGCTGCCGCGCCGTCACCCAATGGCACCAGTGCTGATGCTGCCATTGCGCGGCAAGCTCAATTTCAAAATCAAGTTATACCCCGGCTCGTGCCTGAAGCCGAGAATCGCACGGGGTCTGAAATCGGCCCTGTTCTTGAATCCCCGATTCAGCCTTTGCGCCCTTCATTGGCCGCCATCCCTGGTGCCGCATCAAGCGAGCCCGACAAGTTAGCGATACCAGACGCCTTGCCTGCGTTGCCGATTATGTCCAAAACGGTCGTTCAGCCCGCCACTGCGTTTGTTATTCCGGCACTCAAACCTGCAGCTGCCGTGGTCACTGCATCTGCCGCGGTCACTGCACCTGCACCTGCTGTAAATACGTTAGCGCCCATTGACCCACTGCCGCGCACGTTGCCATTATCAGTACCGAAGCCGATTGAGCTCAATGTTGCGCCGAGTGTTAATCGTGAATTTGTGCCGTACGTGCCGCCAACGCTAGCGGTCGCGCCACCGACCTTGCCCGCATCAATACCGACTATTTCTCCCGCCGCGCCCATCGCACCCATGGACCTGCCGCCCGTTACGCCCATCGCGTTACCCTCGCTGGCGCCACCAAAAATTGAACGCGAATTTGTCGCGCCGGCAAATGTAGAAGTTCGTGAACCGCTGGTCGTACCGCCGACGATGGCCACCATCGCCCCGACCGCGCAAAATCTGCCTCGTGATGCCATCACTGGCGCGGCTGCATCGGCGTCATCGGTGCCTCCTGCATCGGCATCAGTGTCACCGGCGTTAGTAGGCGCGCCGAATGCCCAGCCGAGCCTAGAACCGTTGCGTGCAGCGACTGGTGCTCCTATGGGCGCTGCCAGTACCGCGCAACCTAAATCAGTCGACGACATCTTTGGACCACGCCGTGACGGCGGATCAATCCCGGGTGGGCAAGCGTCAGGTTCTACGCCGCCAGCAAAAAGTCTTGACCTCGACGCCGCTCGTAGAAGCGCGCGCGAGAGCACCAGCGAGCGTTCAGGCCCACGCACCTTATTTCCATTCCCCACGGCACCCAAAGCGGCCGTTAAATCTGACGTCACCAAAATTTTTGATAAAGCTCTGAAGCGAACCGATTGCAAAGATGCTTACGCGGGTATGGGTTTGGCGGCGGTGATTCCTCTAGTGCGGGACGCGATTAAACAGGATGGGTGCAAGTGGTAGATGGCCGCGATTTATGGTGTGGTTGTGGCGAGGTTGTCATGAGTTTATGGTGATGTGTAGGCAGCGCGGCGCACTGTCAGTAATGAAAGCACCATATATTTTTCGCTTGTCGATAATTCGCTCCATGCTGCAATTTCATCGAGGGTGCGAAAGCAGCCAATACAGATTGCGCCGCTGGTATTCAGCATGCAAATTTTATTGCACGGCGATGCTGGAATATCCGCATCCGCGAGATCGCTGATGTCGTTCGGTGGTTTTTGTAGGCTTGCATTCATCAATGTATTCTAACGCCACCGTCAGCGCTGGCAACGATTCATCATCGTTGGTGGCTACGTTATATTTTATAAATTTATAAATCCCCTCGGAATTTTTTGGAGAATAGTGTCATGTCAACGTTAACGAACATCTATCGCGCTCAATATCAAACACGTGGCCCCGTGCCGCAGGACGTAATTAGCGCCGTTTCATTTCCCAAGCCTGCGTTGGGTGAAGGACAAGTGCTGGTTGAGGTGCTGGCGGCCCCGATAAACCCTTCTGACGTGCTAACGTTGACCGGTGAATACGGCATCTTGCCGCCGCTCCCGGCGATTGGCGGAAATGAAGGGGTAGGGCGTGTAGCAGAGTTAGGCTTAGGCGTAATCAAGCCTGCCATCGGTCAGACTGTTTTGTTGCCTGTAAGCTGCGGTACGTGGAGTTCGCACGTCGTTGCTGAGGCCGCGAAGTTGATCCCGTTACCCAACCAGGCGGACGCCCAGCAGCTATCAATGCTGACGGTGAACCCGCCCACGGCGGCGCTGATGTTGAGCGAGTTTGTTGATCTCAAGCCCGGCGATTGGGTAGTGCAAAATGTGGCCAATTCGGCCGTGGGCAGTTATCTCATTCAGTTCGCAAAAATTCGTGGATTCAAAACCCTGAATCTGGTGCGCCGCGATTCTGCTGTCGCCAGCGTCAAAGCGTTGGGCGGTGATGTGGTTTTGGTGGATGGCGATGATCTCTACAAGCGCGCCAAAGAAGCGACCGGCGGGGCGGCCATTCGCCTTGGCATTGATGCGGTCGGCGGCGCGGCCACTGATCGCCTGGCGAGCTGTCTGACCGACGGTGCGACGCTGGTTAATTACGGCATGATGAGTGGCGAGCCCTGCCAGCTTTCTCCGCGCTATTTTGTGTTCAAGGATGTCACGGTCAAAGGCTTCTGGCTGGCGAAATGGTTCCGCACCTCT
>JANYGV010000128.1 GCA_025359285.1 Burkholderiales bacterium | reverse complement strand
ATTTATTCCAGTGCGCAGCCAGGCTCGCTCTCAACGACGAATTTCCAGCAAGGCCAGTTTGACCAAAACGCAGGCGGCGCAATTCCTGGCTACGCGGTGATCCGCCAAGAGCAGGATGTGATGCTCGGCAAAGGTCGCACGGTGATTCGCATTTCAGATGTGCCTGCACGAATTGATCCGACCACCGTGTCATTTGAATCGATCACCGATCCGGCAAACACGCGGGTGATGGAGCAGAGTTTTGAATTTGACCTCACCAGCACCGACAAACTTTTGCAGAAATATCTGGATCGCGAAGTCACCGTCGAGCAAGTACGCGGACAGAATATAGAAAGCGTGACCGGCACCTTGATCGGCACGCAAGGCGGTTTGATTTTGCGCATGAATGACAACAGCATTCGCACCATCGGTGCTTATTCCGGCGTAAAGCTCACCAGCCTGCCCGGCGGACTCATCAGCAAGCCCACGCTGGTGTGGGATGTGAGTGCGGAGCGCGCGGGCACTCACAAGGCGCGCTACGCCTACCAGACCGCGGGCATTACGTGGTGGACAGATTACAACCTGACGCTGAACGAAGATCAGGGTGGCTGCAAGCTCGACGTGGGCGCGTGGGTAACGATTGTGAATCAGACCGGCGCGACGTTTTCAGATGCCAAGTTGAAGCTGGTGGCGGGAGATGTGCAGCGCGCGCAACCGCAGGCTGCCTTTGATGGAATTGCCGAGTCGCGTGCTATGGCAAAAGCGGCTGCTCCCGCTGCTGGTTTCGCCGAAAAATCATTTTTCGAATATCACCTTTACACGCTGGGCCGCCCAGCCACGCTGGCGAATAATTCAACCAAGCAAATTGAATTGTTTCCCGCCGCCAGAGGCGCGGATTGCGAGAAAACGCTGGTCTATTACGGTCAAGCGGGCCAGTATTTCGGAAACTATGGCAGCCCTGCGACGGATCGAAATTTTGGCAACCAATCGAGTAAAAAAGTGGATGTGTATTTACGCTTCAAAAACCGTGAAGAAAACAAGCTTGGCATCCCGCTTCCCGCGGGCAAAGTACGTGTGGCCAAACTGGATACAGCCGATCAATCACTCGAATTTATCGGTGAAGATCTAATCGACCACACACCGAAAAACGAAACCATTCAAATCAAACTGGGCACAGCATTTGATGTGGTCGGCGAACGTCGCCAAGTGGATTATCGCGTCGATACGACCGCCAAGTGGATTGAGGAAGATATTGAAGTCAAAGTGCGCAATCAAAAAGACGAAGCGGTGACACTAATCGTCAAAGAAAATCTTTACCGCTGGAGCAATTGGGCGATCACCAAAAAAACGCAACCATTTGAAAAAATGGACGCCCGAACGATCTACTTTCCCGTGAAAATCGCCAAGGGTGGCGAGGCGGTGGTGAAATATACGGTTCGATATAACTGGTGAACATGATGAGAACAAATACGCGTAGCGATGTTAAATTGGTGTGAGCGATTAGGTGTCGGCAGCCAGACGTAAGCGGCTTTCAAACCCTATTATCGGCGGGCATTTTGGGGCGCTTTTGGCCCGAGAAGCCCGCTAACGCTGGTGCTCCGGTTGCAGTCTTGGCTAAGCTAGTTCGTGACAAATGACCTCAAGTCAATGCAACGTCGCCCAATGTTGGCCTTAACCAGCCTTAACCAACCTTAACCAGCCTTAACCCCTACAGCCAGAAGCCCCGCGGTCTGTTCCTGCGTGTCATCCACCGTAGCCTCTGCAAAAAACGCGACCGCCTCAGCCTCAATCCGGGTGCGTCGCATCGGCGGCAGGCTTTGCCAAATGCGTTTGCCGTAGGGCTTGTCGACGAGGCGGTTATCGCCAATCATCAGCACGCCACGATCATGTTCATCGCGAATCAATCGGCCTGCGCCCTGCTTTAATTTAATGGCGGCGTGAGGCACTTGATAGTGCATGAACGCATTACCGCCCGACTGATTGATCGCGTCAATTCGCGCCGCCAACACCGGGTCGTCAGGCGCGGCGAATGGCAGCTTATCAATCACCACCACCGACAGCGCATCGCCTTTGACGTCCACGCCCTCCCAAAACGAATGGCTGGCGACCAGCACTGCGTTGCCCAACTTTCGGAAGCGCTCAAGCAACTCCGTGCGGGTGCCCTCGCCTTGCACCATCAGGGGGAACGTGAGGTCACGCTGTTCGAACAAATCTTTAAGCAAGCCGTGTGCGCGATCCATCGCTTTGAGCGACGTGAACAATAAAAATGCTCGTCCAGCTGCGGCTTCAATCAGTGGCAATGCCGCGCGCACAATCGCCTCAGTGTGCTCGGGCGTATTCGGCGCAGGCAAGCCTTTAGGCAAATACAACAAAGCTTGATTCGGATAGTCAAACGGCGATGCCCACGATGCTGTTTCCACTTTCCCCTCATTTACGCGCTCATTAAATGCATCATCGTCGTCAACCTTGGCGCCTGCATTCATCAGCCCCATTTCGGTTTGGTAGTGGCCAAATTCGCCTTTCACGGCGAGCGTGGCGGAGGTAAAAATCCAGGCGCGCTTTTTTCCGAATACCTGCTCGCGAAAAATATTGGCGACCGATAACGGCGTGAGGTGAAACGCGAGCGATTGTGAATAGGCTTCGGCCCAGCGAATCACACCCTCGATTCCGCCTTCCTCGCCCGCGCCTTGCCATTGCGCCAATTTTTGCGAAAGCTCGTCCGCGCGCTCAAGGCAATTCGCAATCTCCGGCGCGCGCGCCGATTGGCTTTCCAGCATTTCACGCAGCTCACCCATTTGCTCTTGCGCTTTGGTGTAGGCCTCGGCAAAGCCTTCGCGCTCGGCGACGCTGGCACCCGGCATGCGGCCGAAATCCTCAGTCACGGTTAATCGTAAATCGCGCGTCGCCAGATCCAGCGCCATCGCGGATTCCTGCAAATCCTTGAAGTCGCCGGCATGTGCCACGCCCGCGAGCCGCGCATCCCGCGCCAGCTCAATCATTTGTGAAGTTGAAACCGCTTCGCCAAAAAACATGGTCGCGGTATCGGGCAATTGATGTGCTTCGTCAAAAACAACGGTATTGCAGGCCGGTAATAAATCCTGCGCGCCATCATCTTTCAGCACCAAATCCGCAAAAAATAAATGGTGATTCACCACCACTACTTCAGCTTCCATCGCGGCTTTGCGCGCCTTCATGACGAAGCAATCCGCGTAGCGTTCGCACTGCGAGCCCAGACAATTTTCGCGGGTCGATACCGCCGCATTCCACGCGTTGGAGCGCTCTGGCACGTCGGGCAGTTCTGCTTTGTCACCGGTACCGCCGCCACTCAGTGAGCGTTCGGCGAAGCGTCGAATCGTCGCGATGTGTTTCACATCTTCACGATTCATAAAGCGGCCATCGGCCACCGCCTCCTCCAGATGGTGCAGGCACACATAATTGGCGCGGCCTTTCAGCAACGCCGTAGAAACCGGAATGCCTAAAGCGGCGATCACGGTCGGAATATCGCGATGAAATAATTGATCTTGCAAGGTTTTGGTTCCGGTCGAAATAATCACCTTGCCGCCGGATCGCAGCGCAGGCACCAAATAAGCAAAGGTCTTGCCTGTGCCGGTTCCCGCCTCGGCGATCAGCACCCCCGCGCGATCAATCGCCGCTTCAATTTTTTCCGCCATTTCAATCTGACTGGCGCGATGGCGGAAACCTTCAATACGCTTGGCCAGCGCCCCCGTAGGCCCAAATATGGTGCTGAGTTCTGACGCAGGTTTTGACATGGGGCGATGATACCTTGGGGAGCGAGCTTGCTTGAGCTATAAAGAAATTTGCGGAATGATTAGCTAACTTGGCCCCCTCTCCTGGCGAAGAAAGGGTTTGAGCCAGGCTCAAGCCGGAAAAAATCCCTCAACCGACAAATACCGTTCGCCAGTATCGTAATTAAATCCCAATACGGTCGCGCCAGCGGGCAGTTCTGGTAATTTTTGCGCAATCGCAGCGAGCGTGGCACCGGACGAAATCCCGACCAGCATGCCCTCTTCTCGCGCCGCACGCCGCGCCATCTCGCGAGCAGGCTCGGCGTCGACTTGAATCACGCCATCGAGCAGCGATACATCCAGATTTTTTGGAATAAAGCCCGCGCCAATCCCTTGAATCGGATGCGGCGACGGCGCACCACCGGATATGACCGGCGATGCCGATGGCTCCACCGCATAGACTTTTAGCTGCGGCCATTTTGCTTTTAATACTTTGGCGCAACCGGTAATGTGTCCGCCACTGCCGACGCCGGTAATCATGGCGTCAACGCCAGTCGGAAAATCCGCCAGAATTTCCAGCGCGGT
>JANYGV010000125.1 GCA_025359285.1 Burkholderiales bacterium | reverse complement strand
AATCAACTTTGTCTTGCGTCCAAAAATCACTACCAATTCGTCGTCGTCAAGTGTGGTCACCTGGCCGCCGACACAGTTCGATGTAATTATCGAAATTAAAGCGACAGATGCCAGCGGCAAGGTGGTTTGGCAAGACACCGTAATAGGTAAGGGTAAGGCAGAGTACTCGGAATTCAAAGCAGACTTCTCACTCTCTGCCAAGCGAGCCAGCGAGGCCGCGCTGCTAGAACTACAGAATAAATTATTGAGTTCTGCTCTGATGTAATGCTTGATCAGAGTCTTGCTTCGTACTGCCATGCATGGCGGTACTTGATCAGCAACACCTTGCTTTAATCCACCGGTCCAGAAAAAGTTTTATGGTTAAAACTCACGGCCCGTATTACTTTTTGTTAGTGTACTTTTCCTCTCGGGATGTGCTGCTTACAAGCCAGTCCCGGAAGGTTATGTGAGCCCGACCGCAGCAATTCGTGACACGTTTGAATCACAAGGCAGTACAAAGGCGCAGATTTTCTATGTTGCAAAAGTAGACGGGAAACGTATGGAAAACACCCAACCCGCTACGCGACGTGCAAGCATCGGGATCGGCTTCTTGGTTTACCCTTATGCCGTGGTATGCGACGTTCCTGTCCGCTCGATTAAAATAAAGATTGTTGCGTCGCATATCGCCGGTGCGCCAATACACTAATTTGCCAGTCGCGCTGCGGGCACGTTCTTCGATGCGGAACAAACTCTGGAGCTCATGCCTAAGGCGGGTCAACTTTATTCAGCTCCCGGTGAGTTAAAAAAAGGAGCTCCCCGCGTACGGCTTGAAGATGGCGAAACGAAAGAAGTTGCGGTCACCACTAGCGCTGTGGAGTAACGAGCAATTGATTTCTCTATGGATATTAACGCTTCCAAAAGTAAACCCGTTTCAAGCTAGCCACAAGAACGTAAGCCGCATGCCGTCGAACCCTGCCAACGACGAATCGAAAGTAACCGCCCATCCCCAAAAAAGCACCGATGGCATAGCCCGCATGGGCAAAGCTTTCCGGTATTCCATGCAGGGCTTGAGCCATGCGGTGCGCTTTGAGGCGGTGTTTCGGCAGGAGTTGTTGATTGCAATTCCGGCGATAATTGGCGTGTGGTTTTTGCCGGTGAGCATGGTTGAAAAAAGGGTCCTGCTGGGTACAGTATTACTGTTGCTGATTGTGGCGCTGCTGAATTCCGCGATTGAGGCGATTGTGGATCGCGTCTCAACAAAACGTCATCCGCTGTCGGGTCGGGCGAAGGATCTGGGCTGTGCGGCGGTGTTGCTCGCGGTGATTTTGATGGTAACCGTCTGGACACTGATTGCGGGCCCGCTGGTAGCTGGTATTGAAACTGTTGTAAAGATTTTCTGAAAATTGGTCTCTGAAGCCACTCAGCTATTATTGCGCCACCTATATTTATCTTTAATCCATGCGAGTAAAAATGAAAAAAATTTGCAGCCTGATTTGTGCAATATTGTTCGCGTTGTTAAATGTTTTCAGCGTCTCGGCCTCATCTGCTGAAATGACGTTTCAATTGGTCAACGATACCGAGCGCGCGCTGAGCCTGAAGCTGTTTTCGCGCGCTGAATCTCATCAGGAGTGGCCTTCTAAAACCAAAGTCTATTCGCTCAGGCCGGATGCAGCCGTTCAGCAGTTAAAAATCACATGCGAGGAGGGCGAGCAAATCTGTTGGGGTGCGTGGATGACCGTACAAAATGTTGCGAACGAAATTTCCGGCCCTGCCGGGCAGCGCGCCACCCGCACCACCAAGTACATTGCAGGCGTGGGTGAGCGCGGATTGCGCAGTTGCGAGCGTTGTTGCCAGACCTGTAAAGATGGATCGTTAACGCCAGTCACTTCACTGAGTGATCCGAATCCGGGTGCAAAATAATATCGGTTTGGGCATTTGAAACACCCGTAACGAAGCGTGGTTTCAGCCATTTATTGGCTGCGAGCACCGTCTGCATTGGTGTCTGCTGATTTAATTTTGAAGAGCAGGCATTGAAACACGATATCAACATTATTGTGCGCCGCGCCATGATCGTTCGCAGACGGGTTCATGGCGTAACTTGTGAACAAATTAATTTCCGAAATATTTTCGGATATAAGCCTGCGGATCAGCGTTGCATTCAGCACGACGTGCGGGTGAAAGCTTGCTTGGATCAAAGTCCGGCGGCGGCATTCTCAGTTGTTCCGGCGGCGGGTTGGGCGCGCCGCTGCGGGGTAGGGTTGGTGAGCGAATTGATGAGGCCAGTGACACGATTCACCACAGCTTGCGCCACCTGTTGTTTGGCCTCATGCGACACGTGCAACATGTAATAGGCAGCATCATCGGCAGACTGTAGTATCGTTGAATTGATTAAAATCAGCCGTAATTAACGGGAAATTGGTAATATCTCGCATCCCTTATGCAACCCGTTGATTACTTATTTTCTTTGCAATCGAAAGTCAGACGCGCCGCCACCTCGGTAGAGCGCGCATTCGCGCTGGGTGATCTGGCGTTCACCGAAATGCGCATGGGCAAGGTCGACGATGCCGGACAAAAGCTGGCAGAAATCGCGCTTTTAAGCAAAAACCCGTCGAACGCGGAAATCGTTTCACTGCATTTTTATTTGCTGGGCGTATTTGATTTCTACTTTGGTCGCACCACCCAATCGGTCACCCATCTTCTGAATGCGCGTCGATTTGCGCGCCTTGGCGAGTCGAGCCGTATGGAGGCGCGCGCACTGGCGGCGCTCTGCACCTCGCTGTCCACATTGGGTGCCCACAGCGATGCATTTGATGCGGGCGATGAGGCGCTCGAATTGGGTGAATTGGCAGGTGATGATCGCGCGCTCGCGATTGCGCGAATTTCAATGGCGAATCTGTACAGTGATCGTGAAGATGCCGATGCCGCACTGGCGCAGATTGATGCCGCCGCACCGGTGCTGGCGCGGCTCAATGACCCGTTTACATCCAGTTCATGCGAGGCAAGCCGCACCGGTATTTTGATCGCCAAAGTGCGCAAGCTGATGGCAGAACCGAATGAAAAAAATCGTCAGGCTGCGCGCGAAACACTGAAAGTTTGTGAGAGCGTGGCCGCCGCCGCCGATGCCAGTCAGCACACCAAAGCACGCGTATTCAGCTGGTGCAATCTGGCCCGAGTGCATCAGTTGCTGGGCGATTCCGAACGCGCGCTAGCAACGGTGGATCACGCCATATCGCTATGTCAGCAGGCCGATACGCAGGACAATCTCGCTGACGCACATCACGCGCGCGCGCGATATTTAATCGACCTTGGCCGTTATGAGGAAGCCGCCGCGATGCTTGAAACCGCGCGCGAAAACGCCATCGGCGCGCAGTATTTGTCGCTTGAAGAGGATATTGAAGCCACGCGCGTGATATGTTTTGAAAAAATGGGTAATATCGCCGCCGCACTTGTGGCAGCAAAAGCGCAGGCGGCGCTGCTTGCCAGACAGCGTGCTGCCGAGAGTACCAATCTTGATATGTTGCGCAAAGCAAAGCGCGAATTTGCTGCGGCCCAGCGGGAAGTCAACGAAGCCCGTGTGCAGGCCGCCGCAATGGGCAAAATGCAGGCGCAACTCATCGAAGATACGCAAAAATTCAAGCAGATTTCTTTTGAAGATGCGCTTACTGGGCTTAAAAATCGGCGCTTTTTTGATTTTCGATTTCCCGAATTAATCCACCAGCATTCGCTCAGCAAAAAGTCACTCTCGATGGCCATCATCGATATCGATGCATTTAAATCCATCAACGATCGGTTTGGTCATGTCATTGGTGACGCGGTGCTGCAGGCGGTGGCGAGCACTCTGCTCACGCACAAACGCGACGCTGACGAAGTGTGTCGCCTGGGCGGCGATGAATTTGTGTTGTTTTTACCCAATGCACAACTGGCCGAGGCCAGTGCGATTTGCGAATCAGTTCGGCAGAAATTTTTTGTGGGCAATGTCGGCCGCCAATATGGCGTTTCGCTCAGTATCGGCGTGGCTGAATGGTTGAGTCATGAAAACTACACCGCGTTCCTGACGCGTGCGGATCAGAAATTATTTGTCGCCAAACGCGAAGGCCGCAACCGCGTTGCTGCGTAATAGTTTGGTGATGATATTGGTAGGCTATTCGTTGTTCCATTCGTCATTGAATAACTGTGGATATCGCCGCAGCCAATAGCAAGGCCGCGAAAGGACAAACGAGAACAAGCATGCGTTTCTTTTTCCTGATTGCCGTCGCCATCGCCACCGCAGGCGCGCTGCAGATTGACGAATCCGCCGCATCGCAAACTCGCCCGTCATTACCAGCCAATGATGCGCTGAGCCTGCGTGTGCTTCAGGCAGTTAAATATGCAGATCTCACGCGCATCATTACGCTGAAGATGTGCAAGCGTCGGCCGCAGTTGGTGGAGCAGCTATCTGCCTGCTCGAAAATAGGTGCAGTGCCAAATGTCGCCATTGAAAAAATGGTGCTGCCGTATTTCAACCGGTATGTATCGCCTGACGATGCAAAGGCGGCGCTCGTATTTTGGTCATCAGCCAATGGAGCAAAAATCAGCAAGAATATGCTGCGAGAAATTGCCGACGATAACCCAACACTCCTGACCCCAGACGAGAAGCAGCTTTTGACCAGCCTCAACCAATCAGACGCAGGTGCTGCGCGATCGCGGTTGGCGCGGGACCGTGATGTTTCACAGGCCGTGATTCGCGCCATCGGTGCCTATGTGCCGTAATTGCTGGTCATGCCGTGATTGAGTTGCCCAATCCGTTTGCCGATGAAGGCGGTGCTGAAGGCGGCGTCATTCGCCTGCTGGAACCGAATGATTGTGATCGTGAAAAGATCATTGCACAGCTCCTGAACGACACTTACAACAAACCTTTTGTGATTGAACAAAGCGATTTTCGTGGGCTTTATTTCTCGCGAGATTTCACGCAAAGCGGCATGCGTCTCAGCGATTCGACAGCGCTGGAATTTGCCTACACGCGCAAGATGATGAGCTTTTTATTGTTCGTGCATGAGCCGCGATGCATCCTGATGCTGGGGCTCGGTGGCGGATCGCTGGCGAAATTTTGCCACCGCCATTTGCTGCGAGCGTGCATTACCGCCGTTGAAATTGACCCTGACGTGCTCGCGTTTCGCGACCAGTTTTTATTGCCACCTGACGATGTGCGGCTTAAGGTGTTGCAGGGCGATGCAGCGGTGTATGTGCGCGACTGTGAAGAAAAATGTGACGTCATCATGCTCGATGCGTTTGGTCGTGATGGCGCGTCCCCGTCGGTTTCATCGCGCGGATTTTATCTCGACGTTCGCGCGGCGCTCACCGCGAATGGCGTGATGGTCGTCAATATGATCGGACCAAAAGCCGAGCGCACTGCGCATCTGGACACGATTGCGAATGTGTTCAATGGCAATATCGTCGCGCTGCCGATCAAGAGTGATGGTAATTATCTGGTGTTCGCGTTTCGCGATTCAAGTTTTGAACCGCGCTGGCGCTGGATCGAAAGCCAGACGAAAGCAATGCAAAAACGTTTCGGACTGGACTTTCCGAAATTTGCCGCGACGCTAAAACGAAGCCGCAAAGAGGGTTATTTGCAGACCACGCTTTTGCAAAATGAAGAGGTGTAATGTCGGACTAAGTTGCCAACTTCGAACGCTCGTCCACCTCAGCATGACACGGTGCCAACAGCGCATGCGCCAGCTTTTCCACATCATTGGTTTTCATACGCGCCGCAAATTCAGCGAGCCGCAGATCATTTGCAGTGGTTAGCTCCCCGATGAGGGCACGCGCTGCCTCTTTCGCAGTGGGTTTGCCGACCTGATACGTTGGCCAATTTTTATTATGCGACAGCAGAAATTCGCGATGATCCAGATACAGCGCAGAAATTCGCGTGAAATCAAATGCGGCTTTTTTTTCGGCGATTTCAACGTCAATTTCCGCATCCGTATGTCGATAGCGTGCCTTCTCTGCGTCGTCCCAATGTGTTTTGTGCGTGTCGTCGCCCCTGTGTTCGCGCAATGTCGCCATGGTCACTTTCAACTCGATTTGTGAGTGTGAATGCGAATCGCGAAATATATGCACAAGGTTCGGCGCGTGGCCTTCAGTGCTCACATAGCGCATGCTCGCTGCGACGCGCCGTGGATTGAATCGAAACTGTCTGGCGCATGCGGCTTGCAATGTTTCGAGCAGGGTATTTATTTTTGCGGGATTCATTTTGTGTCCTTTTATTTTTTGTTATGGCTAGCAGCCTGTTCAGCATCTGCGCGTCTGGCGGTTATCCGTAGACATGAGAATTTGTAGTTTGTATTGTTGCCTTTATCATAGCAGCGCGTGGCAATACGGCACACCCTATGTTTGCATCACAAAAAAAATAAACTTCTACGAAGCCGAAAAAAAAGTTAGCCGTGAGAATAAAGACCATGCATTCCATGAGGAGAAAGCCATGAAAAAATCGTAAAAAATATCACCGGATAAACGTTGTTCAATCGACCATAGGAATAAAAACACAAGCATCTGGGCGGCTTAACAGCCATAAATGGCGGTAAAGCCACGCCTACATTAGCGCTTTGTTTTCCGATTCGCGCAGAGTGTTCCCGGTGATTTGAAATGAATGCGGGTTGCTTCTAGTGTTAGAGTCTTGGCATTCCAACGATCCTCACCAAGAAATCAACATGACCACCAACACCTACATCCCCGGCAAAGACGCCTCACTCGAATCGACGATTACCACCATGCAGGCCAAGCTCGCGGCGCGTGGTTTCACATTAAATGAGTCGTCGCTGTTACATGAAGTCGATGGCATTTGGTCGACGCACATGAAAGACAATGAGTGTCCGATGCTGTTTTCAAACGGCAAGGGCGCGACAGAATTGGCCGCACGCGCGAGCGCGTATGGTGAATTTTTTGAACGTCTCGGCACGCATTATTTTTGGACGCATTTTTATTTGGGCGCGGATCGTGCGAACCGCGCGTTCGTGCATTATCCGCAAGAAAAATGGTTCAAGCCGCTCGCCAAGGGCAAATGGCCGAAAAAATTATTGAATGACGAGCTACAGGCTTTCTACAATCCGGAAGGCGAGATTCACGGTGATGTGATTGTCGATTTGAATTCCGGCAATAGCGCACGCGGCATTTGCGCGCTGCCCTATATTCGGTTGAAAGATGATGCTGAAATATTTATTCCCGTCAACATCATCGGCAATTTGTATGTGAGTAACGGCATGGCGGCGGGTAATACGTTGATGGAAGCGCGTACGCAAGCGTTGTCGGAAATTTTTGAGCGGCATGTGAAATATCGCATCATTAGCGAAGGGCTTTGCCTTCCAGAAGTGCCCGATGATGTCATTTCTCGTTTCCCGAATATTCGCGCGGGCATCGATGGTTTGCGCAAGGCAGGCTTTGGTATTTTGGTGAAGGATGCATCGCTCGGCGGCAAATATCCGGTCATGAATGTGACGCTGGTGCACCCGAAAGATCAGGGTGTGTTTTC
This sequence comes from Burkholderiales bacterium, assembly GCA_025359285.1. Lineage (GTDB taxonomy): Bacteria > Pseudomonadota > Gammaproteobacteria > Burkholderiales > Usitatibacteraceae > UKL13-2. The sequence continues at coordinate 2,091 of JANYGV010000125.1, read as the reverse complement.
CAGCTACGGCGCGCATCCGCGTTTTGAAATTGCACTGGAACGCGCGATGACGGAGCTACTGCAAGGTCGCGCGCTGGATTCACTGGAAGGTTTTCCCGAGCCCGGTTTTAACATGGAAGAAATTAACGCGGTCAATAATCTGGAAATTCATTTCGTTGATTCCAGCGGCGTTATTAGCTGGAATTTTATGCGCGATACGCCGGATTTCCCGTTCGCTGATTGGAATTTCAGCAATACGACTGGACAAGATTATCACTGGCTGATTAATTGCATTCACGGCGAAGGTTATGAAATTTACGTTGCTGATTTTAACGAGCAAGGTGCCTATAGCTGCCGCATTCTGGTGCCTGGTATGTCGGAAATTTATCCGGTGGAAGATCTCGAATGGGAAAACAACAGCGTCGGTAATTCGCTCAGGCCACAACTAATTCGTCTCCATGATTTGACCGATATCGAATGCGCAGAATTACTCGTCGATTTGCAAACTATTAACATGGGCGATGATCGCCCGCTATGGGAAATTTTGGGCCTGGCGATTCCTGACAATACGCCATGGAAACAACTCCGCATCGGCGAACTAAAAACTCTGTTGGCACTTGCGGCAGGCGATAAAGAAGCTGTGCTCGAAGGCTGCGACTGGATTCATCATTTCGCCGATTTATCGCCAGCACGTCGTTTGGTTTATCGGTGCATTGAAAGCATGTTGAGCGTTGAGAGTGCGGGCGATTATGGTCGTTCAATGGTGCTGCTTTATGGTGAGGAATCGGTTCGCCAGGCCGAAGCATTGATTGATCGCAGCAAGCGATTCTTCGGCCTGGAAACACTGGGCCCAAACTACGAAGGCAGCGCGATGCATCAGACCTTGCTGGCGGCTTACGATAAATTGTTTGCGGCGGATCGATGATCGCCTAGTTTCACTTGGGACTTCGCGTGCCCGAAACTCTGATGCGCGTTTGCTGTCTGGTAGATAATCAGTTTTTTGAAACCTGACCGAAAGGATTCCCATGCAAATCAAAACCGCAAAAGATTTTGATCCTGAAGTGCTAAAGCTGTTCGATAAATTTGTGCATGGCGATATTGATCGTCGTGGATTTTTGTCGAGCGCGAGTAAATATGCGGTGGGTGGCGTGTCAGCGACGATGCTGCTGGAAATGCTCTCCCCGAAATTTGCCGAGGCGCAGCAGGTTAAAAAAGACGATCCGCGCATTACGGCGAAGTTTGTCGAGTATGCGTCACCGGACGGCAGTGGCAAGGTGCGCGGTTATTTGGTGATGCCCGCGAAGCCTGCGGGCAAGCTGCCGACGGTATTGGTGGTGCATGAAAATCGTGGACTAAATCCGCATATTGAAGATATTGCACGCCGCGTCGCACTCGATAATTTCATCGCATTCGCGCCCGATGCGTTGACACCATCCGGCGGCTATCCGGGCGACGAAGATAAGGCGCGCGAACTATTTTCGAAACTTGATCAATCGAAAGCACGTATGGATTTTGTGGCAGCAGCGGGCTATGTTAAAGCGTTGTCGGCATCAACCGGGAAAGTTGGCGTCGTTGGGTTTTGTTACGGTGGTGGCATCGCTAATTTTTTGGCGACGCAACTGCCTGATCTCGGCGGCGCGGTGCCGTATTACGGCCCGCAGCCAAAAGCTGAAGACGCCGCGAAAATCAAAGCGCCGCTGTTAATCCATTACGCAGGCAAAGATGAGCGCATTAATGCTGGTGCGGCCGCCTATGAGGCCGCGTTAAAGGACGCGAAAGTGAAATATGAAGTCTTCACCTACGCCGACACCGAGCACGGCTTTAATAATGACACTACGCCGCGCTATGACGAAGCAGCGGCCAAACTGTCGTGGGGTCGTACGATGGAGTTTTTCAACAAGAATTTGCGCGCTAAATGAGTAGTTAAACTAAATGCGCGGCCATGCCGGCCATGTTTATCGCGGCCGCGCGCCTTTCAGGCACTAAAATAATTTATTCAGAGCCAGCAAACACGCGCTATTCAAGCCAAAAATGCCTGCGAATGCCCGCCAGTAAAAGACTTTAATCATTTCACTATATGTGAATATTTGTGTCGCCAAATGTCGCTTTTTG